>CANFNX010000087.1 GCA_947448495.1 Bacteriovoracaceae bacterium
AGCTCCGCCTGCCACAGGTGAAGCTATTCAAAATGTAGGGATGCAAGTTGATCTGGATTATAAATCTCGCAACACTTTTGAAAACGTCAGAGAAACAGTGAAGTTTTTGAAGAATAATTCTGAATTTAAAAAAGTTCTCATTATTTCGAGTGATTATCACATCATGAGAATAAATCTGATTATGTCTCACTATATAACTGGTCACAAACCCGAATTATATTTTGACAGCGTAAGTAATACTTATTCAAGCTGGAGTGAAATCAAAAAACTCTTAAAAGAAACAGTCAAAATCTCCCGTACATTCGTGTTAATGAATATCTTAAGAGAGAATGTCATCGTTGAAGAAGATGAGGTTCTCTAAAGCTCTGCAGAAGGTACAAAATTCATGCTCGTATCTGTACCAGGATTGGCAGGACCGGATGCTGAGGTCGTGCAATTGTTATCAGTGTATGGAAAGACAAAATCCTTAGAAGATGCATCAGGCTCAGTATAATCAATGATACAAAATTTTGCGTTTGAATAGGACGTATACGAACTTTCTAAATTCGTAGTCGTTCCTCCGTAAGTAATTTTATACGTATAATTATTTGAGGAAGTGACAGTCCCACTCGTATCAAGCTTTTGCTTCAATTGAGTATAGTTATAGTTAAGAAATAACAATGGCGAATCTGAGCTCATAGAGTATGTGTAATTACTTTTGTAATTATCAGGAGGTTCCGTCGTCGCTAAATCGGTAAATTTTACGGAAGCATCCGTCGCCGAGTTCGTAATGGAATAAGTTTTTTCGCATCTTTTTTGAAGCAAATCATCAATCATAGCACTATTAAAATCATGGGTCATTTTATAAAACTTATATTCCTGGCCTGTCCCGACCGCAGATTGTTTCAAAAAATAAACCGACGTACCATCGACTTTCCAGACAAATAAATAATCAGTACTTTGAACGGTTGAATCTTTGGACAGCTCAATTTTCCAAAACTGAGTTCTGTAATACGACCCGAGGGCCGCATTACTTGAAGTTTTATATTTTGAAATATTTGAAGCGCCATCTGATTTACAGCGGTTAATGGAAAACGTGCGAATATAATCCTGCTCACTTGGACTTAAAGTATTGTAACTCTCAATATTTTGCTGACAACTTGTCACAATTGTAAGGAAGGCAAGAGCAATAAGCTTTTTCAGAATTTATATCCTCCGCCGAGGGTGTAAATCATCACTGGATCTATATTAACATTTTTTGAGGTCACATTGATAGCCGTGGTCCCAGATCCATTCGGTTGTGTAAATCCATCCAGTTTTCGTTGAGTGACATCGTATCTATTCATCGTGGCCTTAACTGTTAAAAAGAATCCACTCTGAGACGTCATCAGAAAACCACCACCCACACGAGCATTCACGAGATCGTCTCTCATCCTGAGTCGATAGGATTCTTGAGCAGCCGTAGGTGTCGTTCCTGTATCATATTTATAGTTGATCCTATTAAAGGCCCAGCCCTTACCTAAACCAGCTTCAGCAAACATTTCAACCGTGAGATAAGACCATTCATCCATAAAAGGATTTTTAGTTTTAAAGTCAAACATCCATCCCAAACTCTGAGAAGCATCAAATCCTATTAATTGATTGGTTTTTTTTGTATAGGCAAATTCAACATCGGTGGCAGTACTTCCACCATTTAAAACTTGTGAAAAAAGATTTCCTAGATAATACCCTTCAACAAGAGATCGCGTAATAAATCCTGCCCCAAGATAGATTTCCCCACCAAAACCGATCCGCCCGCCATAGAGATCCACTTTAGAATTTTTAAAATTTCGACGCCCAGAAAACTCGTAAGCTTTGGGGACAACCTCATATCGAGAAGATTCGAATCCAAAATTGGCCACCCAATGACTCTTGCGTGGATTAAAATGATGATGCTCTTCCAGATTTGTCTCAATCTTGGAGAGAGGATGAGCAGTTGTTTGAGGGCCTGATACGACTACGGGCTCCTCAATGGGAGTAAATTCTGATTCTATTTCTTTTTCAGCAACTTGTTTTTCGACTGGCGAGATTGTCTTCTCAGCTATTTCTTCATCTACATTGCTTTTTTCTTCAACTTCAGAAACTCCAAGCGGAGAAGTTGGAGAAGCTTCAATCGTTTCCTCCGTAACATCGACAGTCAAATCATCTTGAGCATAGAGCGATAGGGATGAAAAAACCAAAGCAAAAAGTATGTATTTATTCATACCTAAGATTATAAATGCCTTAGGATTTAAGTCAAAGCAATGTGTTAAAAGAGTGAGCTAAGCGCGATTCACAGAGATCACTTCTTCCATCTGTTCAATAGTAGAAATGGTCTTTAGTAGTTCAGAGTAATCTTTCACTTCGATTTCAAAAATAAAACTACCTTTTTGATCAGGCATAGAACGGGCGATCGCTGAGCGAATATTAATGCCCACATTATTGATTGATTTTGAGATCTTAGAGAGAATTCCTGGTTTATCGTGAGTGGTAACTTTTATATTCACGGGGTGAGCGAAGTTGTAATGCTTGTTCCATTCCACATGAAGATGACGGGCCTTATCGAGATCAGAGATTCGAGTACATCCAGCGGTGTGAACCGTAATGCCCCTACCACGAGTAATAATTCCGGTGATGGGATCTCCTGGAATCGGGTTACAACAACGTCCCATCTTCACCATAATGTCATCAAGGCCATCGACTATAACGGCATTATCTTTGCTGGTACTCTTACGGGCCGTTTTTGAAACTCTTTTATAGTAGCTATCGAGTTCTTTTTCTTTTTCTTCATCTTTTAATTCGAAATCATCCTGTTCAGTTAACGCCACAGAAGGAATCGCCACGAGAACTTCTTTCAGAGGAAGATTATTAGAACCAATATTTACAAAAAGTTCTTCTAAAGTCTTAAAGTGATACTTTTCAAGGACTGGTTTAAATTCACTCTTTTTATCAAGAGTCTTGATTGAAGTTTCAAACTTTTTAAGCGCCTTCTCTAGCAGGTCTTCTCCGCGCTCTCTGTGCTCATCTCGCTCCACCTTCATGAGGTATTGCTTAATTTTTGAAATGGCCCGGGAGGTTTTACAAATCTTCAACCAATCTTTGGAAGGAGTCTGAGTCTTAGAAGTCAGAATTTCTACCGTATCACCAGACTTCAAACGATGTTTCAGGGGCACCATCTTACCATTTACTTTAGCACCAACAGTTTTATTCCCAACTTCGGTATGAACGGCATAAGCAAAATCTAGAGGTGTCGCTCCATAACGAAGCTCTTTCACATCTCCTGTCGGAGTAAAAATAAAAACCCCTCCAACATCCAGATCGTTCTTTACAGCATCCATGAACTCAGAAGAGTTCTGGGCACTCTGGTTAAACTCCATGAGTTCTTCAACCCACTTTAGTTTATTTCCAGGAGCATCCGCTTTATTGCGCTCTTTGTATTTCCAATGGGCGGCCACTCCACGTTCAGCAACCTCGTGCATTTCAAAGGTACGAATCTGAATTTCAATTCTCTCCGCTTTAGGGCCAATGACAGTGGTGTGAAGAGATTGATAGTTATTCACTTTCGGGATGGCGATATAGTCTTTAAAACGTCCAGGAACTGGCGTGAAGGCAGAGTGAATAATTCCCAATACCTTGTAGCACTCGGTGATGTTATTTACGAGAATACGGAAAGCGAGTAAGTCTTGGATATGCTCAAAGTCCACACCACGCTGTTGCATTTTCTTATAAATCGAATAAAAGTGCTTAGGTCGTCCAGTGACTTCACCTTGAACAGAGTATTCCAACATCTTCTCTTCAATCAGGCCGTGCGTTTCTTCAATATAAGTTTCACGCTCGCGCTTTTTCATCGCGATTTTTTCGGCCAATCTGTAATAGATGTCTGGATGAATAAAACGAAGACAAAGATCCTCTAAATCAGCTTTAACGGAGTTGATCCCTAGTCGGCTCGCCAGTGGAACATAAATATCAAGTGTTTCTTGCGCTTTGGCCGTCTGTTTTTCTTTAGAAACATACTGGAGCGTCCGCATATTGTGCATACGATCCGCAAGCTTCACGATAATCACTCGCAGATCCTGCGCCATGGCCACTACCATCTTACGGAAGTTTTCAGCCTGAGACTCTTCTTTAGTCTTAAATTTAATTTTAGAAATCTTTGTACACCCAACGACAATCTGGGCCACATTCTGGCCAAATAATTTACTGATTTCTTCCGGGGAAACATCGCAATCTTCAACCGTGTCATGCAACAGTCCAGCCATGATCGAATCGATATCCATCTTCAATTTGATCAGAGTTGAAGCAACATTCAAGGGGTGAATAATGTAGGACTCACCAGATGAGCGTTTTTGGTTTGTGTGCATTTTCTCAGAAAATTCATAACACCGACGAAGGATAGAAAGATCGGCTTCAGGCAAAAGCACTTCTGCCCTCTTGATGAGTTCATCAATGGTGAGATTGGCTTCATGTGAAAAATCAATTCTTTCTACAAACATGGTTATTTTAAAATCCTTTCTACGGCAGCTTTAAGGGCGTGATAAGCCTTTTCAACATCATCATTTAAAATCAGAAAATCATAATCATGCTTTCGTGCCAGCTCACGACGGGCGTTGGCCACTCTTTCCAAAATCACCTGCTCAGAGTCAGTGCCTCTAAGTCGCAGACGCTTCTCAAGTTCCTCTACTGAAGGAGGTTCGATAAAAATCACCACGGCCTTGGCCCCATAGATTTTCTTCATAGAGTCTGCTCCTTGAACATCAAGATCAAAGAGCATGACACGACCTTCAGCTAAGCCTTTGGAGACAAAAACATTTGAAGTTCCGTAATAATTAGAATGGACCTTGGCCCACTCAATAAATTGATTCTCAATGATTTGTTTTTCAAACTCTTCTTTGGAAATGAAGTGATAATCTTTTCCATTTACTTCGTTGGCGCGGATGGGCCTGGTGGTACATGAAACAGACCATTCGAGTGACGGATGGTCAGCTTTGAGGCGATTAATCAGTGTCGATTTACCTGTGCCTGAAGGCGCACAAATAACAATAATCTTTCCAGACATATTATTCCAAGTTCAGGGCCTGTTCTCTTATCTTCTCTAATTGTACTTTCATCTCGACCACATTTGAGGAAATTTCTGGATGGGCAGATTTTGATCCCATCGTATTAGTCTCACGCCCTAGCTCCTGAAGGAGAAAGTCGATTTGGCGACCGATTTCCCCAGAGGAATTTAAAACCGAGCGGAGTTTGCCCAGATGAATCCGAGCCCGAGTGATTTCCTCTTCTATTTCGAGCTTTTCCAGATAGTAGATCACTTCTTGCATGAAGCGGGACTCATCAATTTTAAACTCTTTTAGTTTGTCATTGAGTTTGAGAGTGAGCTTATCCTTGACCATTTCAGGATAAAGATTTTTGTACTTCTCTACTTCGAGGAGGCATTTTTCATAAGTGTCTAAATGCTCCAGCAGCTTGGTTGCAAGCTTCATCCCCTCTGCATTTCGAGAAGCTTTGAGGGCCTTGATCGCCTGGTCGAAAGAGTCTTTAACCAGCCCCTCCATTTCTTTTTCTTTGTTCATATCATCATCGCGATAAAAATCACTGCGAAGGAATTCGACTGGAGAAACATGAAAGCCAATTTGTTTTTTTTCAAAAACGGGTTTCAAAAGATCGATATAGGCTTCTACTTTTTTTGGATCAACATGAAACTCTGTAATCGCTTTTTCTGTTTTCTTATAACTGATACTGATATCAAAGCTACCACGTTTAAATTCGTTTTCTAGTTTTGAGCGAAGCTCAATTTCTAGTGGATTAAAAAGGGAGCTCATCCTAAATTTAAAATCTTTAAAACGATTGTTAACCGTTTTGATTTCAGTCGTGAGAGAGTAATTATCGCCAGCAGATTCACCTTTACCGAATCCCGTCATCGAATAAACAGTCATATCTAGCCTTTTACTTCTTCCGAGTTATCTAATGTTAAAGTGGTGTTACCCATTTGGCGAAATTTTTCAAAACGCATTTGCATCACCAGATCTAAATCTTGACTGGCCAAAGAATTCAATCCTTGAAGGATGGCTTCCTTAACCTTCTGAATGGCCTGATCTGGATGCCTATGAGCACCACCGGCCGGCTCTTTAATAATCCCATCAATCACTTTTAATTCGAAAGCTTTATTGGGTGAAAGCTGAAGCGAATTTGCTGCCGTTTCCGCCATCTTCGGATCTGACCAAAGAATCGAAGCACAAGACTCAGGAGAAATAACAGAATAAACAGAGTACTCCATCATGAAAACCTTATCAGCAATCGCAATACCGAGTGCTCCGCCAGATCCACCTTCACCGATAATAATGGAGATGATGGGAGACTTCACGTTAAACATCTCTTCTAGATTTTGAGCAATTGCCAAGGCCTGTCCTCTCTCCTCTGCTCCAATTCCTGGGTAGGCTCCCGGAGTATCCACAAAAGTCACTACTGGAATTTGAAATTGAGAAGCAAGATTCATAATCCTCAAGGCCTTGCGGTAACCTTCTGGATTGGCCATACCGAAATTACGTTTAATTTTATCTTGGGTCTTGCGACCTTTTTCAATGCCAATAACAGCAACTTTTTTTCCATCAATAAAGCCGAATCCCGTAATCATAGAAGGGTCATCTGAAAAACGACGATCCCCATGAACTTCATGAAAATCTGTGACAATTTTTTCGATATAATCAATGGCGTGAGGGCGATTAGGGTGACGAGAAAGTTGGGTTCTCTCCCAAGGCGTAAGCTTGGTGTAGATCTCCTCGAGCATACGATTGACCTTCAATTGAAGGGCTTCGATTTCGTGGGAGATATCGATATTCGGTGTATGAGAAGCTTCTTTCAAAATACGAATTTGATTTTCAAGTTCAGAAATTGGTTTCTCAAAGTCTAAAGTAAATTCCATTTAACCCCCCTATGAAAGGTGTAAAGAATGACACTAAAGTTAGGGGTTTAAATTACCTTGGATGAGAGGAAAATGCACCAATTTCCTCTCTGGGATCACTCTAAGTCGTTGGTATTAGTCCCAGCCTTCAACTCGACCAGATTCAAAATAGATATACTTCGATGCGCCATTGCGCTGATAGAGCCATCTCTCATTCTCAAATGAGGGGTTTCCTGCCACTTCAACCCGGGCCGGTTTTCCCAAGGTTCCCATCACATCATCCTTATTCATTCCCAGCATAACCTGGCCTTGACGTTGCTCAAATTGCTCGTCTGTTTCCAAGTATGATCGAGCTTCGGTTTTGATCAGGCCTTTTGAGAGGAGATAATCTTTCCTTTCATAAACAGGAAGTTTTAAGAAATAAATTTTTTCAGAATTTGAGCCAAGCTGATTTTTATACTTCTCATAAAGCTCAATTGATCCTTCAGGTTGACGACTCTCAAGCGCCCTAAGCTCATCGTGCAAATAGTCTCTTGTAAGCTGATCACGACGATCATAGGCCGAAGCCGGCGTTCTTCTTCGACGCTCAGATCGGCTCTCAGAAATTTTTCCAGTATCACCGCCGATAACGGGGAAGTCCTCATTGGGTCGATAGAACGAGGACTCCTCATGCTCCATCTCGGACAGATAGTCTCTATGAGGCATCATCGTGCAGCTCACACTAGAAAACATTAGAGTCATGAGGCCAAAAGTCATTTTCATTTTCATAGGGTATCCTTTCATCACCCTTCTTATCGGAGGCTTCGAGTGACTCAATAATATCCTTGAGTTGCAGGGGAAAAATCTTCCCTTTTCCGACTAGAACACTCTTTATTTAAAAAAAATTTCCTGATGCCGAAAAGAAAGCTGATGGGAATACTAGTAAAAATTGAAGAAGCTATTAATCGCGTACTATTACTGATCGGAGCACTGATCGGACGTTGTATTTCTAAAATCACTCCGAGTAAGATCAAACTCCTCACCCAAAAAATCTTTCAAAAGAAAGATCAGATTCTATTTTGGCTAAAAAATCTGCCTCAATATCTCAAACAAAACCTCCCGATATTTTTTGCTTATCTCAAAAAGAAAATCGCCTCTTACCAAATCAAAGATAAGCTTCAGTCTTCTTATAAAAATGCGATGACCAGATACAATGGCGATGGCCAAGTAACTAAAATGGGTCGGTTAAAAAAAGTTTTCATGGCCCCTGTTCTTGTGGTCGGTCAATGGTTGGAAGGTCTCACCACTGCTCAAAGTATGATGCTCCTTGGATTTAGTGCGGCATCCGTTTTAGCGGGGATCAGTTTAATTTTCTCAGGACAGCGACTTTTAGGGCGCAATGAAAGCGCTTTCCGTAGTCCGGCGAGTGTAGAAGTCGATTATGAGCGACCTGACTATTATAAAAAAGAGACACGCTTTGTAACCATTACAAGTATTCGCCTCCCGGTTTATTATCCAGAAGTTAATGAAACAAAAACCGTCGATATTGATATGACGGCAACACTCTCTAACCGGATGAGCCGGATGCAGGTCGACAAACTCGAAATGCAATTTAGGGATCATCTGATTAGTCATCTTGAACTCATCAAAGCCGACTTCTCTCTTACAGAAGAAGGAAAAGAAATCATGAGGCAGAAGCTCTTGGCCGAACTTAATGACTTTATGAAAGAGCGAGAGATTGAAGGCCAAGTGACTGAAGTTAAAATCACCTACCTCTTAGCAAACTAACCTTTTTGTAAAAGTGTGCGAATCGTTTTCACATTGACTCCCAATTTTTTTGCTGTCATCGCGATATTTCCATCACAACGCCCCAAGGCCTTTTTAGTGTAAGAAATCTTGAATTCTTCCATGGGGACTATTTCCTCAGTCGCATCTAATGTCATCAGATCAGAACTTTGCAACAGTAGCTCTTCATCAAAGGAGTCAAAATCTAACTTACTTCCTCTTGAGAGCACTCGTTTTTTATCGAGATGTCCTAATAATTGTCTAAGATTTCCCGCCCAGACCAGAGTTTGATAAAAATCAACTAAGCGCTTTGAAATGGTTAAGGAATGCTTGAGCGAAAACTGCTGACATATTTGCTTTATTCTTTGCGGATCATTACGCAAACTACTGAGCTCCACAGTATGTCCACTCTTTAGTCGGTAATAAAGATCTCTGCGAAAAAGACCTTGTTCCGTCAATCGACTCAAGCACCGACCTGAGGCAAAAATCAAGCGGGTGTTGACTGAAATTTCATGATAATCACCTACCGGACGAAATCTTTTGTTATCCAAGAAGGTCAAAAGCTTGGTTTGTAAATCCAAGGGGAGTGAATCAATTTCATCAATGAAAAGTGTCCCTTCCTGTGCTGCCAAGAGCGCTCCAATCTTATCTTTAATCGCCCCTGTAAAGGCACCTCTTTTATGACCAAAAAGTTCTGATTCTATCAATTGAGGATTATAAGAAGAGAGATTGATAGCAACGAGAGGGCCTCTTCTTCCACTTTTGGCATGAATTTTTTGCGCCAGATGAGTTTTCCCGGTCCCCGTCTCTCCACTAATTAAAATAGTTAGACTCGACTGTAGCAAATTTGTTTCGGAGAGAACGGGGTGCTCCTGATTACGCTCTACCATTTCGCCCAAATTAAACGGAAGAAAATTAATCTTATTTTCATCAATATAGAGACGATCCTGCCTTTCAACATAAGCTTCTTTGGCCGCCAGACCATTAAGCCAAAATGGTCGCCCCTCAATTGTCTTCAGAACAAATCGCCCATTTTTCTCGCCACTCTGATCTAGCTCCAAACGATAGTGAAAAGGATCGACTACAGACTTGGGTAACTCAATATAACTCATCGAAAGATCTTGAGGACGATAATGAGAAGAGATTAAATCAATTTTCTTATTTTTTAAGGTGAAGGCTTTTTTCTTCCCATAGAGAGGGAAAATACTGCAGCTATCACCGAGGCGAACTCCCGCCTCCAGAATTTGATCTTCCATCATTTTTCTCTGATACATGAGAACTCCTTCTTTTTAAAAGACTCGCGCTATAGATATCTGCTATAATGGAGTCAAATTGAAAGTAACTTCAGGATTATTTGATATGAAAATTCAAAAAGGAAAATGCGAATTCCTGATGGGGATTGACCAAGTGGAACAACTCACCACCTGGCTCAATGAACACCCCTTTATCAATGGTGTCGCTTTTATTGGACGCTCGAACGTGGGAAAATCCTCACTCATTAATTCTCTTTTTGGAAAAAATACTGCTCGTGTTTCAAAAACACCTGGACGAACCAGGCAAGTGAATATTTTTGATTTTGTGGTTCATAATCCTGAAACGAAATCAGAGCATCATTTTTATCTTTTTGATGTTCCCGGTTACGGACACGCTGATGTTTCAAAGGAAATGGCGCAAAACTGGCAAAACCTTTTGGACACATTTTTTCATCTTTGCAGCCAAAAAGTTCTCCTCTTGAATATCCAGGATGCTCGTCATCCTTTACAAGACCCCGATTTAGTTTTTCAAAATTACATCCAAAGTTTTGATCTTGAGACTTATGTGCTCTTCAATAAAGTCGACAAACTCAAAACTCAGAGCGAGCGAAGCTTGCTCAAAAATAAAATGCCTGACATCTACAAAAACTTTAAGTGGGTAAAACAAATTCATTTTGTTTCTGCTGAGAAGGGCGATGGGCTGTCTGGGGTCGAACTCTCCATTACTAATTTCGTCATGCGTGAGTCCTGAACCTGACCATTCCACTTCATATTTGAATATTTTTCCGTCCTAGAGGAAACTCCCAGACAAGGGTAAAATTGGTTCATGTCTACAAATGAACAACACTGGTTTCTTAATCCAGAGGATGATGCCAAGATCACTGAGGTCTTTGCAACTCTTCGCGAGCGCTACAAAAACTATAAGGATCCTTGGGGATTCAATATCGATCTTTGTGAATCTGCTCTCAGAAAATTAATGCCTCTCTACCGTTCATATTTCAAAGTCAGGGTATTTGGCAAAGAACACGTTCAAGATAAACCCTATCTGATTGTCGGTAACCATACAGGACAAATTCCCTTGGATGGGATGCTCGTGACCATGGCATTTGCCCTGGATATTTCACCACCAAGAATACTGCGGGCCATGGTAGAGAGATTTCTCGCCCAACTGCCGTTTTTGGGAGATCTCACAGCACAAACGGGTTCGATTTTAGGTGATCGTGCTAACTGCGAATATTTGATTGACCATGGCGAGTCCATTCTGGTGTTCCCAGAAGGCGTGCGTGGCATTTCGAAAAATACTCCCGATTATTATAAACTGGCCTCTTTTTCACAAGGCTTCTATCGCATTGCTCTTCAGAAAAAAACACCTATCCTTCCGATTTGTGTGATTGGAGCCGAAGAGATGTTTCCTTTAGTTTTTCATGCAAAAAAAATTGCTTCCATGCTGAAGATTCCTTCTCTACCACTTTCGGCCAATTTGCTTCCTCTGCCATCACCGATTGATATTTACATTGGTAAAGAGATTCCGATTCCAGAACATATGACTGCTGACTCCTCGGACAAAGAGATCAAAGAAAGGGTTTTTCATATTGAAAACACCGTAAAAAAAATGATCGTCCAAGGTCTGGCGAACAGAAGACCATTCTTTGATTCGATTAGAAGACCTGTTTCAAAATTTCTTATCAAAGAATTTCGATCAAAGAGTTCGACATGAGCCAACCTCAAAAAATTCTTATCATTGGAATTGCTGGAGGCCTGGCGCAGATGACTGCGAGATTAATACTCACAGAACATCCCGATTGGGAAATTCTTGGAATTGATTCACGCGATATTGCAAAGGTTCCTCCTTTAAAAGGACTCACCTCTTTAGAGCTAAAATACTCTCGTGGAAATTTTGAAAACCTCTTTCGCACCCATCAGTTTGATGTGGTTTATCACTTAGGACGTATTTCTCATTCTTCAAATACTCAGAACGTATTGGCCAAAAGAATTGAGCTTTCCGTTATGGGAACCAACCGCATTCTGGAGCTCTGTGAAAGGTCTGCGGTTAAAAAAGTTATTATTCTTTCTACTTTCCATGTGTACGGCGCCCTTCCTGATAACTCCATTTTCCTAAAGGAAGATGCTCCATTAAGAGCGAGCTTAAGGCACCCTGAGCTGCGAGACGTGGTTGAAATGGATCAAATTTGCACCAACTGGATGTGGAAAAATCAAAACTCTATATCTACGGTTGTCTTGCGGCCTTGTAATATTATCGGCACTCAGATCCATAATGCTATGACTCGATTCTTAGCAGGCCCGATAGCATTAAGCCCAGCGGATTATAATCCCTTTTTTCAATTCATTCATGAATTTGATATGGCCCACGTTTTATACAAATCACTTAAAGATGTTCCAACGGGAACCTACAATGTGGCCGGCGATGATTTTATTGCTCTTCGAGAGGCCCTTTCCGTCATCGGCACAAGAGGCATCCCTTTTCCGATTGTCCTCGCGGGAGGACTTAACAGTGCTCTGAAGCGACTTAATATTGATGTCCCGGACTATCTTTTGGATTATTTAAAATTCTCGTGCCTTATCTCAAATCATGAACTCCAAAAACATTTGGGCCCAAATTTCCTGCGCTTCTCCATCAAAGAGGCCTTGGAGATGATCAAGTTAAGGTAGTTTTTAGAAAATTCTGCAAAAACTCGCCTCTTTATGCTCTGCTCCCAATTGACACCAATCACTTCACTCATTAAAATCTCATCTTCACCTGTGGCTTCCTGACGGAATGGTAGACGTAGCGGATTCAAAATCCGCCGCTCGCAAGGGTGTCCGAGTTCGAGTCTCGGGGGAGCCACCACTTTGTAAAGTACTCGAACCAAAAATTTTTAGATTTTCTTCCCTTTCAAGAACTTGCCCCACAGGGGGTAAATCCAAACTTCTACTTTCTCTTTGATAAAATCCCTTACCCATCCAGTAATCTATAAAAATCTTATCCACATCAATTTCAATGCGCGCGATAAACTTCTTAATGATCTTGTCTTTTAACTCAGCATTACTTTCTGGATTAAACCACATAACTTTCATGGCCTTCACAAATTGCTCATAGTCCTTTAATTCCACCGGAACCTCTTGACCTAAGCGATCACTACTTACAAACACACCAAGCTCACGGGAGACTTTTTCCTTCTTCTCTCCTATAAGCCTCATCGTTTTATAAATTTCATCGGCAGGAACATTTGTTGGCAACTTTGCGAGTCGTTCAGCAAGAGTTTCGAGTTGGATAGAATAGCTGGCCAGCTCTTTTTTGAGTTTCTTTTCTTTGTCAATATGTGCATTGGACTCTTTATGCAATTTCTGCACATCAAGAATTAATTCGGCTGCGACATCTTCTCGTAAAAGTAACTCTTCTATCTTTTCATGAACTAAGGCTTCAATTATCTGCGCTGGCACTCGTCGGTGCATTCCACAGTCCAAAGACTTCTGGGTTAAGGCTGCATCCTTTCTCATGCTCCAAGAATGTTCATAATAGCCCACCTTCTTAGTGCGTCCTTGGGCCGATTTACCCAACATGACTTCACCACAACGCTTACAAAAAACTAGACCTGAAAGAGTGTAAGGATAACGGCTTTTCTGATGGGGTTTTTTCTTTTGAAAATTCCCCTTGATCATTTCTTGAATCTTGTAAAAATCAGCTTTATCCACTAATCCTGGCCACACTGCCTTGGACTCAATTTCAATACCCGTTTTTTTAAAAGTCGTTATTCCAATGTAGGCCTTATTAGTGAGAATAAAGCGCAGATTTCCCACAGTAAAATGCCCGAGGCGCGATTTGCCAGAACCTTTTACTTCAATTGGCAAATGAATCTTATTCTCATTTAACCACTTGGCCGTTCTTAAAAGTGTTCCAATTTTTAAAAACTGAGCGAAAGCTATCTGGACAATCTTTGCTTCATCTACATCAACTTCTAAGTAACCTGCTCGATCCGCTTTTTTGTAACCTAGTGGGATAATGCCGCCGTTAAAAAGTCCTCGTCTTGAACGATCAATACGAGAAGCAATCACGCGCTCGCTGGTCATTCTACGCTCATATTGCGCGAGATTTGCCATATTATAGAGCATCATCTCTCCCGCAGCAGTGGAGGTATCAAAATTCTCCCGAAGTGAGATCACGCTACATTTATAGCTCTTAAAAAGCTCCCACATAGCTGAGAAATCTCGCATACTTCGAGATAATCTTGAATACTCAGTCACCATGACGAGATTGATTTCTCCCAGTTCAAT
>CANFNX010000088.1 GCA_947448495.1 Bacteriovoracaceae bacterium
ATTTTGTTTCATGGGAAAATAGCCATAAGCTCCTGCAACCTGAAATTGGCCTTGGCCACAAGTTTGATCTCATAAAATCTAAAGGTTCTCCCATTGTCACCTATACCCCGTCTGTTTCCGCCGGGATTTTCTTAGGAATCCAAAATAATAGTTACTCCACATATGATAAGCGCTGGGAGTTTGATTCCCATGAAGATGAAAAAATGCGTGTGATGGGTGGAACAGTTTCTGTGGGCAATAAAATCGTCATTCATGACCGTCAAGATCGCGCCGGTGTCTTTGTCGAGCACAAGCTAACGTATGGAAAGATGAAGTATGCCTTTCTCGATGGCCAGGTTGAGCACGAAATGAAAATGAGCACACTCAATGTGGGCGTTCAGATGACACTCAAAAGTTTTAAGAAAAAGATAAAAGATCCGGATGAAAAAATAACAGACTAGCTCCCCACAACGCCCCCTCCGTCTTATACTCTGGGGTATGAAAACAACCTTAATCCTTTTTAGTTTCCTTCATCTCTCATTGGCCATGGCCGACTGCCAGGGTCCTGCGGACACTCTGGTTTTAGGTGACTCACAAACTGGAGGCTCTTGGTCTAAAAGTTACTTTGGAAATTTTCTCCAAACTTGTTTAAAAGATGAGTTTATTGTTTTCGGGAAAGGGGGAAGTGTCCTAAGTGACTGGCTAGGCAAAGGCGGACTTGAAAACGTCGAAATTATTCAGCGCGACCCACTCAATAGTCACCTTAATATCGGTATCGGAGAACAGGTTCCTCTGTGCAAAAAAAGGCTTTCTCCCATGGTGGATGCTTACCAACCTAAAAAGATTGTTTTCTTTTTTGGCGATAATTATATTGGTAACACTGAAAATGAAATCATCAAAGATGCCGAACTTTTGGTAAAAACTCTTGATGAGAAAAATATTTCCTCAACGAACTGTTATTTTTTAACTCCAACTTATGAGATGCAGGTACAGACAAAAAGAAATGTCCCAAGAAAAAATCTAGCAAATACTCAACGTATACGTGATGCCCTTAGAAAAGGCCTCAATGGACGATGCCAATTCTTGGATGGACTTGAATTGATGAAATCTTCTGCTTTTTTTGACGGCAAGGAACTCTTAAAAAGAGTTCTCATTGAAGGTAAACCTGGATGTTCAGGTGCTGCCGGGAATGACAATATTCACATTTGTGGAGAAGCCGCCAAGGATCTTGCCTTGAAGGTCTGCGACATTCTCAACATACCTTAATCTACCACCATTTCCAACGATTCGTGCTTCCAAAGAATGAATCAAAGTAATGCTCTAACTCTTTTTTAGCATCCATTGTTTTTTGTTCAACAGAAGTAAATCCCTCTTTGGTTACCTGATGCTTAAGGATATCGACAATCCCTAAAGAAAATTCGTTTTTTTTCTTTTTAATCGCTTCTAAATCATCATGGTCCATGCTTTCAAGCTTACTCATAAGCTCACTTTGCTTTTCATCGCAATACACCCTGAATTCAGACTCCCATTTTACTTTTCGTGCCTCAAACTCAGCATCTAGCTGGGCCAACTTTGAATGATGGGCCTCTTCTAGCAGGGAGAGCTCCCGCGCATAGACTTCTTTTTTCATCTTATAAAAATCAAATGAGTCATCATGTAGTTTAAGCGCCGCACCTCGCATTGCCTGAAAATGCGCCAGTTCTGTTTTCGTTTTTTCCAGTTTGAGTTGTTCATGCTGAATATCTTGCTTAACTTCAAACTCTACCTTACGCAAACTTTCTATACTCTTATGACCATCAAGAGCTTCTTTCTCAACCAGACTGATCATCGCCTTCTTTGCCATCACCTGATCTTCCGTGTGCTTTAAGACCATTTCTTGACGTGATAGTTTTCCTTCCAGCTCCATGAGCTGCTGGTTTTTCATTTGGATTTGGATTGAATACTCATCTTGGCGTTTTTTAAGCTCAGGCATTTGCTCTTGGAGCGAATGAAATCTCGCCATGAATTCTTTCATTTCTGCGAGCTGCTCATGATAAGAATGGATAGAACTTTCAATTTGATGAAGTTCGCTTCTTCGTTGGTCAAGGAGTCGAACTGCGGTTTCCTTTTCAAAGAGTTCTTCTTTAACTTTGCCGAGACTAGAATGGATATCGATTTTCTCCATTGAAAGCTTTTCGATATCAAGCACCAATTGATGTAAATCTTTTTCCAAAACCATCATTGATTCTCTCACGAGTACACCTAATTGGTGAACTTCACGAGTCTGATCTTCAATGTGCCCAGAATTCTTCTTTTTCTCCTCAAGATTGGATTCAAAGAATTGTTGTATTTCATTCTTGAGATTAATAATTTTCGCAACACTTGTTTCAATATCTTTTTCTAATGGGGCGATTTTTTTGGTTTCAGTTAAAAGAACAGTCGCAACTTTTCTTAGGTCCTCATGAAGTTTACTATTCTTCATCCCTAAGAGTACATGAAGCTCTTTTTCAGCTTTAATTTTCTTTTGCTCTAATTGATTGATTTTTTCTTCCATCTGAACCTGTCGAAGATTAAACATCTTCGTACTCTCATCGACTTTTCTAACAACGGGTTCTGATTTGGCTTCTTCTAGCTCTTTATTGATGGTTTCTTTTTCGGCCTTAAGCTCGGCCGTCGCTTTTTTAAAAGATTCAGGCAAAATAAATTCATCAGTAGCTTCAGGATCACCATTGCGCTTTAATAAGGCCGTCATAAACCACTCATTGTTGATTTTCTAAGTGGTCTTATCGGAAACCAGGCCATGAACTTGACTTATTTTATCGGTCGACAAACTAACTCATAAAAAAAACAGCTATTTATCACTTAAACTCGATTAAATTAAGATAACTCTGGGGCCTTAAGCTTGCCTCATCTTGAACTACATTTTCCAAGGGATGGGGTCTTTGGATCCAACGCTTAAGGCGCCCCCCGATCCGCGCACCTAAGAGATTAATCATATTCTCTTGCGTCTCCGCTTTGAAACCTGAGGCAATCCCAGAGCCTATACCTTCAACCACACCGGCACTCCAGCTCAAAGCTGTGCCATGGGCATACCCAAACAGCATGGTCCCAAATAGGTGGTACCAAGTGCCAAAATTATCATTTGCAGGGTCATTTGTAATATGGGCCAGACGAGTGGTCACTGCTTTTGACTCACGATGTGGGACCGTCCAATGTCGAGAAAATAGATTCTCAATCGTCAAAAGGGTTAAATAAATATTTCCTTGATTTAATCGATAACTCAAACGAAATACGTCATGTGGGTAAAGGGAGCGAACAGGAGATTTCCTCAACTGTTGGGCCAATTCATCCTCTTGGCCAGTGAAGGCAAATCTATAACTCACCCCTGTCGCCAACATAAGGAGTAATTTGGGAGCATCAATGACAAGAGGACACTCCAGCTGATGACTGAGTCTAGAACCTTTGGCCCATCGATGAATTTCACCTTTTATGGGAGGATAAACGGAAGACTCTTGGAGAATGACTTGTTTCATCATCTCCACAAAGTCTTTCACTATAATTGGTTTCACTTTGGTTGGTTTTTTAATTTTAGAATTCGTAAGTTTTATGACTCTCACAGCATCAATATCTACTGTTTGCTGAAAAGCTTCTTCATCGTAGGGATTTGAGAGATCTTCAGGGATCAAGAAATCGGGATATATTTGTTTGGCTTTTTCATACATCCTGTCTTTATACCCACCTTGGGGTATTTTTAAATGCAACAAATCTCCAATCTGAGTAATTCCTGTCTGCACGATACTTTTGCAAAGTGATAGATCGCCTTGTTCATCTTCAAGTTTAAATTCGGTTTGACGATAGATAAAAGAATAAAAGTGATCCTTATTCAAAGAAACGTCTTGTGCTTGAACAGACAAGTGAAAAAATAAAATCGCCCATAGCACTTTCATTTATTCATTTTCTCCAGTTTTTTTGTAAAGTCTTCTGAAAGATCAAGGTACTCTTCACGCTGTAGGGATTCAGGAGAAGACTCAAAAGCCTTGAATTGATCTTGTTCAATCATCTTTTTAATTTTCTTACCAACTCTAAGAGCTCCGAGCATATAGTTCTCCTGGCGCTCGTCAACTTCGTTATAAAAAAGGGACGTCCCTTTCTCGATATTGCCCATGATTGTTCCAAGGACAACACCATGATGATAACCATAAATCATTAGGCCAAAAAAATGATACCAAGGACCAAAGACATCAGCTCGATTACCAAGATGGTTGATAATAGGCGATAGCTTTGTGGTTTGAATTAATTGCTGGCGGTTAGAAAATCGAAAATGTTCAGACAATACATTGAGAATTGTCATCAGGGTATTCGCTACATTTCCACAATTAAGGCGATAACTTTCTCTGAAGATGGACTCAAGAGTGACTGAGCGACTTGGTTGTAACAAAAGCCAATCGCGAAGCTGTGGCTCTTGCCCTACATAGAGATAAGCATTAGTCTCCCCCATTGCCAAGGCCACCAGCAATTTCGAAAAGAGTTTGTACTTACTTCTCAGTGGTTTACCAGTTATAGGAGATGGCCCATGAGACCACTTCGACTCTTGCCCGATTTTAGGGGTCATCGATTCACAAGCGTCACTATTTTTCAAAGATTCTTCAAATATCACCTGAGAAAACATTTTCGTGAGCCCCTCTACTTTTAGGGGATTTTTTTGACCCTCAATTCTGACGGCCCCCGGAGTCGTGATAAGACGTTCTTTAATGTCATCAGGTAAATCAGTCGCCAGAACTTGCTCTTGAAGTTTTTGTACATCAAAATCAACTTCTTCTGAAACGTAAATGGGTTTAGTTGGTGCGGGCAACCCTAATAATCTCAAAGCCTCGGTCTGATTGGCCTCATCAAAAAGGGCCAAACGCAAATCTTCTTGAATTGTTTTTTTTCCGAATAGGAGTTGAACCTTTTCTTTAATTCTGAGATCTAAACCTTTGAGAAGTACATAATCACCAAGAGGGTCTTCTGGTAAATAGGATTGTTGCCGATAATGAGCAAGAATCTTGTATTCACAGCTTTTTTCGCTACTCTGCGTGGGATAAAAAGCCGAGCAGTCCTCATCAGAGGCAAAAACCACAGGAAAAAAAGTGAGAGCGGCCAAAAAAATAAAATTCAGCATTGGAGAATTCTATTCGCAAACGAGAGGCCATGATGACCCCATTTAAGTCTTTGAAAAAATATAGCCCGAGGAAGAAAAAACGATGAAAAAGTCTTCACTGTCAAAAAAATAGACAAAGCCTTGAATCAAGAAAAGGGTTGCCTGGGAGACAAAACCAATTCAACTATTTAAGACGGAAACGGGTGCAAGGGAAGTCTTTTCCACTTCTCTTCTTTTTTGAATCATCCAAACTAAGTACCACAATCCTAGACCGGCCAGTAGATGTTTTAAGGTATGACCACTCACTACTTGTGAAGTCATAAAAAAGATTTTTTTATCAAAGGTTTCAGTTAATTTGGCAAGGAAGTAGAAGAGCAGACAATAAAAATAACCTGATTTCTGATTATAATGAGACTTAAAAGATAAAAGGATAATAGGAATACAAATAAAGGAGCTGAACTGGACCCAAAAATAAAATCTTAAATCATCCCAAATGGCCCACACCATCACACTGGCGACCCCCACGAAAATGAAGGGAAATAAATATTTTTCTAAAGTCGCTCCCAGATGCTCAACCAGTAACACCACGTAAAGCGCCATGAAACCTGCCCCCATGGGAAGCCTATCCCAAACGAGCGTTTGATTGTTTGGATTCCAATGATAATAGGCCGATCCTGGACCAATCAGAAAGATACTGACAAAAAAAGCTAACCAGGCGTGACGGGCCATAAGGTTTTTGTTTTGAAAAACAATTTTGAATCCGAGATAACCTACAACAAGAAAAATAGCATTTGAAATCACATCAAAAAAATGAGGAATACCAAAAAATAAAACCTCATCTGCAAAACCATGATAGGCCAAATCCTGAGGTATTACTGGCCGCAAAAATAACGCCACAAACATTCCAAGAAAAGTAACAAGCATGAGACTGATTTTTATTTTTAAATTCGATTGATTATTCATGCTGCTATTTTAAAACAGACTCCAAAATCACTCTAGAGTGAAAAATTCTTCAGGACTAGTCTACTCGGGAATCTTTTTATAGCTGCAAAATCGATAAAAATAAATATAGGAGATGACTGCCATAGTGAAGCCCCCTAGAACGTCTAAAAAATAATGCTGCTTGGTCGTCATTGTTGAAAAGGCCACCAAGCTTGCCCAAATGAAAAAGTATGGGAATTTTTCACGCTTTTCCTCTAAAAATAAAAACGCCGTTAAAAAAGCACAACTCACATGAAGACTGGGGCAGCAATTGGCCGGAGTGTCGGCCAAGCGCATGAATTGGAACCCCATCTTCGTCAAAATGTCTGTCTCATCAGGAAGTGGATAGGCCTGACGTGGATAATAGGTCGGCCATAATAAAAAAATCACTGCCGTGATGAGAAAGTGCGCCACTGAAGAATAAAAATACTTAGTGAAATTTAAAAGATCTCGAATCTGCCAAACAGCAAGAATCATCATCAGATAAATACTGAGATAAAGCCATAAAGATGACGGAACAAAAGGCGTGACCTGATCTGGCCAAAGCCAGGGAAGTTGGCGCGGGGGAAAGAAGTGAAAATGGTTAAGATAAAGATAAACGGAAAACCCGAGAAGAAAAGTCAGTAACCCGTAAATGTTCTTTTCTTTGTGCCCAATAAACACTGGCAAAGTCTTCAGCATAAATGATTTTATGCTGGTTGAAGGCCATCAGCTATAGGCAAAATCACTCGTACCAGAAATCAATGTAAGGTTAAGTTTGTTACCAGAGCATAATACTTCTTCCTAACATTAATGAACTATTTTGTTTACCCTTACAAGGAACTGATTTTGAAAAGAAACCTTCTTATTTTACTTTGTCTCAGCTTTATTCAACTTCAAGCATTTGCCGGAATTAATGTCTCTGATCTTCAAGCCAAACTTCATTCGTCTAAGGCTCAATGGTCGGCCAAGCACAATTGGCTTACTGAACTTCCCAAAGATCAACTCAAAAACTTACTCGGCAATAACGAAATTATAAAATCAAAAATTGATTATTCATCTCCTTACTCAAAGTCTTATACCTACGAAACTGTCGACTGGAGAAATAAGGATGGACTCAATTGGCTGGGCCCTGTTCTCAACCAAGGTAACTGTGGCTCATGTGTCGCCTTCGCAACTGTAGCGACTTTAGAGGCCCAAGTTTCAATCTCTTCTGGCACTCCTTGGCTTAAACCCCAATTTTCAACTCAGGCCTTATTTGCCTGTGGTGGTGGGGCGTGCAAACGCGGATGGATGACTGGAGCAGCGGCTTCATATGTGAAGCGTGCTGGTGTCGTTGATAATGCCTGTGCCCCCTACACTATGGGGTCCGATGGCCAAGATGTTTCTTGTCGTGAATTTTGCCAGAATCAATCTGGAAGAACTTATAAGGTTCTCGGCTACAATAGCCCAAGCGGTGTTTTCAATACCCCTATTCAAAAAATAAAAGATGCCCTCAAAAAGGGACCACTTCTTACTTCAATGACTGTTTATGAAGATTTCATTGCCTACTCTGGAGGAATTTATAAATCGGTGAGTTACCGCTCAGTCGGTGGCCATGCTGTGAGCTTGGTTGGATATAATGATCAAGAGAGATATTGGATTGTCAGAAACTCTTGGGGACAGGATTGGGGTGAGAATGGTTTTGTGAGAATTTCATGGGATGATAAATCTGGAGTTGGGGCCTCTTCCTATGGCTTTGATATCGGCGCAGAATCTAACACCATCAGTATCGCATCCCCTACTGAGAATGAGTATGTTTCAGGAGAGGTAAAAGTCAAAATTCAATCTGCCTCAGATGATCAATTTTCCGTTAATGTTCTAAAAAATGGAAAAATCATCCACACTCTCACTGGTGAGAACGACGTTTTAAACACTTTAAATATGGAAGATGGAAAATACGAACTCATGGCAACCTCTTCAACGAATCCGTCACTTAAATCTCTAGTGCGAGGATTCACAGTTTCAAATCATAAACCGGAAATCACCATTGACTTCAATGCCCATGGTAATGTGAACCTTGGTTCACCTGTAAAAGATCGGATTGAATTTGATGTGAATGTTCACTCAACTCCGATTCAACTTCAAAAAATTGATTTTATGGTGACTAAACTAGATGGAACATTAGTGGCGAAGCGTACAACTGAGGTGGTTTTGAACAAAATGCTACTTGGATTTCGCTTCAATAGTATTCCCGATGGTGAATATCTCATTTTTTATCGCGGATACCTTCCAGCTGGCGGAAAACTTTACACGGTGGATTCAGAAAAAATCAAAATTACGAATAAAAATCTTTAGATCCAATACAAGGAGCAGGCTACCCTGCTCCTTGTCCTTCACACACTAGCATATCGACAATTAAGATCTCTCACCAAAGCTTCAACTAAGTGCCTAATCGATACAGGCAAAGATAAAGATTTAGTTGAAAAATACTTGCCAATAGTCTTTCTCCCGTAGGCAGTGGAACTTAAAACGGCATTGTGAATAATATAACTTAAAACCACACTCATGAACCAGAGGCGCTCAGACTGTGGGACATTCGAATGTAACTCTTTTTCGAGAAAACCTCGAAACCGCTCATAACCAAGGGGGTAAGGATCACTCTCAACAGGATAATTATCTGATTCTAAAAAAAGTTTAAACTGATTAAGACATTTGGCACTTTCTTGAGTCATTGTTTCAAAAATTTTCACAGCATAATCGGCAACGTTTGTAGTCTCAGGAATTGATAAAATCTTTTCTCTAAATTCATTAACAATAAAAGATTGAATTTCGAGCCTGAGATTTTCTTTAGAGGTAAAGTGATAATTCAATGAAGCCACATTGACGTCTGCTAATTCGGCAATTTCACGGATTGTTGTGCCATCAAACCCTTTCAAAGCGAAAAGGTTGATGGCCACTTCCAAAATTTTCTCGCGTGTATCCAACTGATTAAAGTCGGCCGATTTGAGCTTCTTTGCGACCATGCTTAATTTTCCTCGGAATGGCCGATTGAGCTCCCTGCACCTGTCACTTTTGAGAAGATTTTATTAGTCCAAAGCCTAAAGCGCTCAATATATGTATAAGCTGCCGGAACAATAATCAACGTCAAAAGCGTAGAACTAATGAGACCACCAATCAGGGCAATCCCCATGGATGTTCTTTGTTTAGAAGCTTCATTCAGGCCGATAGCAATCGGAATAAAGCCTGCAATCAGCGCCACTGAAGTCATGAGAATAGGTCTCAAGCGATTCTTACCGGCCAAAAGAATGGCGTCTTTGAGTGGCATCCCTTGACGCGTTTGCTGGCTGGTATAATCGACTAAGATAATGGAGTTCTTAGTCGCCACACCCATGAGCATAATACAACCTATCATTGAGAAAAGATCCAGACTTGCTCCAGTAATGAACAAGGCATAGAAGGCTCCGCAAGTTGCAAGTGGGAGAACAAGCATGATGGTAAAAGGTGTAACAAAAGATTCGTAGAGTGAAGCAAGTACAAGGTAGATAAAAATAATTCCTAAACCAGAAGCAATCACCATACTTTGAATCATTTCACCGAAACTTTCAGCTTGTCCAACGAAGCGATAGTTCATCCCCTCTGGTAGTTTGATCTCTGTTTCAAAAATCTTTTTCACATCACCAATTGCTCCACCCATCCCAGGACCATCAGGAGCAATATCAGCAGAAATTTGATAATAACGACCACGATCTTGTCGCGTAATATTCGCAGGACCTGTCGTTTCAACGCCTTTCACAACACTCGACAGCGGAATGAGTCGATGGTTAATATTAGGAACTGAGATTCGTGAAAATTCTTTTTGAAGATTACGCTGATCTTCTTGGAGTCTGACACGAATGTCGTATTCTTCACCATTCAATCGATAGACAGCTGGAGTTTGCCCTTCCATTAATGTTCTTAACTCAAGGCCAAGCACATTGGTTGAAACACCCAAACGCTCAGCCTTGACTCGATCTGGGATTACCTGGAACTCTGGTTTACCAGGTCGATAACTTAAATCAACCCCTGTGAGTGCAGGATGATTTTTAACTTTTTCATAAACTTGTGTCGCAATACGGGCCAATTCTTTTTCGTCATTGCCTTGAATATTTAAACTGAAAGGACGCATCCCTGATCCAACTTGGTCAAAATCACCGACACGTGCATTGGCATAAGCGAAAACCTTTAGCTCTTTACGAAGAATATCTTTCATTTGGATGGTATTAAGTTTTCTTTGCTTAACAGGGACTAAACGAACATAGAAAGATGCTTTATTCGCCTCACCTTCTTTTGTTCCTACCGTTAAAACCGTTACATCCACTTCTTTGTGGGTGCGAATCACTTGATCAACTTCAAGAGAAACACGCTCCATTTCGTGCAAACTTGTTCCAGGTGGTAGGTCGATATTGACAGAGAATTCTCCCTGATCCTGCGCAGAAATGAAAGTTTTAGGAACAAATTTCAGGGAAACAATACTGAGGACAAAAATAATGATCCCTGCAAAGATCATCTTCAAAGGGTTTCGGAGAGTCACTTTAAGAAGTGACACATACATATTTTCAAGCTTGTCTTGAAATTTGTTAAACCACTGAAGAACCTTTCCAATCGTTCTGCCATAAAAATTATTTTCTGGAGCGGCACCATGGGGCACAACTTTACCGGCAAAATAAGCTGACATCATAGGGGCAATCGTAATCGCATCAAACATAGAAATCATAAGTGCAAAACAAACAGTCATTCCAAACTGCTTTAAAAACTGTCCCACAATTCCTGAAATAAAAGCAATCGGTCCAAACACCGCAATAACCGTGAAAGTGGTGGCAATAACCGCCAACATCACTTCATTGGTGCCCTGAATGGCCGCAGTTTTCGGATCTTTTCCCATCTCAAGATGGCGGAAAATATTTTCCCGAACAACAATAGCATCATCAATTAAAAGTCCAACCGCAAGTGAAAGAGCAAGAAGAGACATCACATTGATAGTATAACCAGCAATGGCCAAAAGAATAAAGGCACCGAGTAAGGAGTTTGGAAGGGCCAGACCCGTAATAATGGTCGAGCGCATAGATCCAAGAAAGAAAAAGACTACGATAACCGTCAAAATAATCCCAATAATGATCGATTCTTGAACATCAAAAATATTATCTTTGATGGGTTTAGAGCCATCTCTCACAACTTTTAAGTGAATTTTTGAACTCGAATGACCAAGAGTCGAATTTAATAGATCAGATTGTTTCACAACGTTCTCAGCAACCTCTACGGTGTTGGCGCCAGACTGACGATAGACATTGATAAAAAGGGACTTCTGTCCATTCACCTTAGCTAAGCTTTTCTCATCCTCAAGTCCTTCGCGAACAGTCGCGACATTGCTCAAAACAACAGGGACGTCATTGCCGATAAATTGAACGATGGTGTTTTTCATTTCATCTAGGTTTTGAAACTCACCCACTGTTCTAAAAACGGTTTCTTGCTTTGCCGAAACATCAATTTTCCCAGAAGGAATATTTGCACCAGATTTACCTAAGGCATCTGAAATTTGAATAGCAGAAACTTGTCTCTCCTTCATCTTTTGAAGATCAAGATCAACCCGCACTTCACGTTTACGTCCACCGATGATTTCTACCAAACCAACTTGCCCGATTTGTTCTAACTTCGGTTTGATGGATAAATTGGCCAAGTCATAAAGTTCGGCTTCATTGAGTTCGGCGGTGAGGGCAATAGTCACAATCGGTTGATCTGAAGGATCAACCCTGCGGATCACTGATTCTTTTACATCATTAGGTAGCTTAACCTTTGCAGAGCTGACTTTGTCCCGCACCTGCTGCTCAGCAAATTTGATGTCCGTTTTAAAGTTAAATTCTACAATAACAATAGATGCTCCTTCCTGATTGATGGAGCGGATACTTTTAACACCTGAAATGGTTGAAAATTCTTCTTCGTAAATTTTTGAAATAAGAGTTTCTGTCTCACGAGGACCTGCACCAGGATAAGGAGTCGTGACTGTCACAATAGGAAAAGTAATGTCAGGGAATAAATCTACCGGTAAAGATTTCAGAGAAAGAACCCCTGTAATCATTGTCACAAGGACAATACAGGTTATGAAAATAGGACGATTAATTGAGAGATTCGCAAACGAAAATCCTGTATTTGATTCTTTACTCATATGATTCTCCGGAAAATAACTTCAGCTGATTGTATGTTGCGATGAGATCGTTTTTATTTTTAAGTTTTACAAGCTGTGCATTTGCAAAGTCTTGCTCAAATTGCAGGACTTGAAAAATGGTGGTACGCCCCTGATCGTAGCGTCTTTTTTCCGCCACCAACTTTTTCTCTTGTGCCTTTTCAAGTTTTTGAGACAATTCAAAACGTTTCTTTAAATTATTGAATCGCTCAACCAAAATATCCCATTCTTGTTCGACCTCGTAAGCTCGCCTTTTGTAACTCATCTCAGAAGCGACGACATCTTGAGCATAGGATTTCTTCACATCAGAAACAGCGTCTAAATCGAGTTGAGTGGTAAAGCGAACTCCAACAATAGAGAAAGGTCGAGTTGCCGTCATCGACTGATCTAGGGCAGCAGAATAATGCTGATTACGGCCATTGATGGAATATGATCCATAGAGTTCTAATTGTGGTCGGTTTCTTTGGGTTCCTAATTCAGCGCTAGCGATCGCGGCTTTATTGGCGGCCAATTTTGCTTTCACATCTTCGCGAAGTTCAGCTTTTTTAGGGATATTAATTTTAGAAATATAATCAGTTGGAGTATCCTTCTCAAGCTCGAGATTGACTTCACCTTGAGTTTCTCTAATAGCATTTAGATTTCGGAGAGCACTTTCAACTTCAGTTAATGTGTCTTGCTGCTCCATTTCCCGATTCTGTAAATTGGCCTCTGCCTGCAAGAGTTCAGATTCATCCACGAGGTTATTACGGTAACGTCCAGCACTCCAGTCACGAAGACGTTTTGCGCGCTCAAGGCTCTCTCGCTGAACTTTAAGAGCGGTCTGAGCAAAATATAATCTCCAATAAGCCGTTTCTGCCTGAATCAATAATTGTTTGTAGGCGAATTCATCAGTGTATTTCTGGGCTTCCGCTTGAGAATTCTGTAGTTTTTCTTGGGCCTCAAATTCCGCTCCTAGAAAGTTACGCCATAAACTTTGAGTCACCTCTAACATTGGTGCCACATCAAAGAATTTAGCATTAGGTAAGACGTTAGGATTTGCCCCAATAATTTGTGTCTTATAGTAATTATAAGAAACTGAGGCCCGCGTACCAGTTCTCAAATTTTGAGATAAACCAGTGCGTACGGTATGTCTTAAGGTTTGAATCCCTTGAAAGGATGGAGCATTGGTAGGGCGTTGATCATCGTAGTATTCGCCGTTTAAAAAGAATGAAGGTTTAAAAAATAATGACCCTTCCCCCATTCTAAGTCCTTTGGCCTCAGCAGAAATCTTAGTACTCCTCACTCCTCCGTTTTTAAGTCGGACTTGATCAAGATACTCTTCGAGAGTCATGGCGTGCAAATGGGCACTGGCCAGCAAAACGATAGGCAAGGCAGCCTTAACTACATGATATTTCATGGTTTCCTCTGGTAATTTTAAACATTTGTTTGAGATTACTTAAAATGCCTGATTTAAACAAGTGTTTAAAACCTAAACAAAACCTAGAACAAACCGCTTAATGTCGAGCAGTTGCTTTAAGAACATTTTTAATCCTAGCGGACTGCATGGCCCTTTAACATTCAAGAGAACCAAAACTTGAATGATCAAAGGAGTTCTTTATGAAAAAATTAATCGCTACTTCACTAC
>CANFNX010000089.1 GCA_947448495.1 Bacteriovoracaceae bacterium
ACTGGGTAGCCGAAGTCGATGGTGAAGTGGTGGGTTGTCTTTTGACAGTCCCAGAGTGGAGCGATTGGCGTAACGGCACTGTTCTCTGGATACACTCTGTTTATGTGCTGCCTAACTATCGCAAGCAAGGCGTTTTCAAAAAACTCTATCAGCATTTAAAGGTGATAGTTGAATCCTCGGCAGATCTCAGAGGTCTCAGGCTGTACGTGGATAAGAGTAATCAGGCTGCACAGAAAGTTTATGAGTCGCTTGGAATGTCTGGGGAGCATTATCATTTATTTGAGTGGTTAAAATCATTTTAAAAAAACCTGCTGAGAGTGGAACGATGGTGGGCGATTTGGATTTTGGGAGAAACCTGAGGTGGTTTTAGGCCTCAGTTTTCGGGGATTTTTTTGTGAACTTTTGTGGAGTTCGTCACCCTCAGCTCAAGATACTTAAAGCATGATCCGTGCCAAGCTCACTTACTTTCTAAGTAGCTGCAAATTCATTACAAAAAAAGTTGGGATTGGGGCCAAGCTGGCCATCAAGGTCGTTTGGTTACCACTGGCCGGTGTCAGACAATAAAAAAGCCCTCCTGAGAGGGCTTTTTTGAACTGAGAAATAACCTGCAGAGGAAGGAACGGTGAAATGGTGTGGTAGGAATTTTGATGGATCAAGACCGGTGGTTGGCCTGCCTTGACCTGGGATATTTTTGAACTTTTTATGGAGTTCATCTCCCTCTGCTTGCACTAAAGAAAGCAACCTAGATGCCATAGACCTTCTTATGTTTAGCCAGAGTCTAAAGGCTTAAAATGATGAAGTGATACCTAAGGTCAAAACAAAATTCACTGGAGACACTTTGCCACATCAAAATGGTGTAGGGGGCAAAACTGTCAGAATAAGTCTCGGCCCGCCCCATCAGTTGAATAAAGTTATTTAGTTGGGGAAGATTTCTTTTTAGATCTTGTTGTAAGGAAGTGTAAGTTATTCGATGCTTAAAAAGAGCTTTTCTTCCTGTGATGAATCTTCTTGTTTCATATCAACTCCATTTGAAAATCCCACCTGCGAAGAATCATTCTTTAAATTTTTAATGACCGAACCTAATTCAATTCTTTGACCTGCCGAAAGCTCTAAAGTCGTCTTAAGTTTCATTGTTTCTTGGGGCGCTGGAGGCGTCGGATTCGTAAGTAGGACTGTCGTCCCCGGTGGCGTAGGAGGTAAAAAAGATTTGGCATCCTTTCTAACTTCTAACTTCACTTCATAACGGGTACTTGTAACAACACGACATTCACCTTTGATAATGGAAGTATTAAAAGCGAGTTCAAAATCTTTGAGTGTTTGAATGGTCATTGTTTCAGTACTTTGCCCTTGTGATTTTGTTCCTGTGATATTTCCAGGATTTGTCAGTGCTACATCTGTGTTTAAAGACGACAGGTTCTTTATCTTTTCAACTTTTAATTTGCACTGATCGCGTTGGATTTGAGTTGAGGAGAACCCGGATTGCACTGCAGGGTCAAGTCGAATGATATAGTTGCGTATGAGATCACTTCGGTGTGAAGCAGAAAGAACGGTCGCACAACGTTCATTAAATTGAATTTTATCTGAGGGGACAAGAATAAATTTCGCTTCGGTCATGACCTTTATCATTCTGCTCGAGGAAGCGAAACAGTACTCCTCAACAGAAGTTGAATCATTCTGAGCGAGCACGAAGAAACTATAAAAAAATAAAGTGAAAAGCATAGATCGATTATAGCTAAGAATCTGATACAAATAAACTAGGCTTCGGTCGCTTGAGAATTCAGTAAACATCGGGATTCACATAAAGACCGAAGCCTAATTTTTTTAAATCGCTCCCATAAGGCTGAAAAAAATGAAACTTGCCATAAAAATAAGTAATGAGCGAGTTATCCATAAATCTTGATCAGTGACCATCTTAACCTCCATATGAAAAAAGCAAAAAAGTTATCCGATCTCGGGCCATTCGTACCGAGTTTCAAACTTTGGTGTCTTTTGTTAATTAAAGCGAGAAGTATTAATGCAGAAAATATTTCTCAAAAATGTCCATGTTGCCATCGACTGCTGAAAGGACATCCATAAAGTCCCATGCCATTTCAGACGCAAGCTGAGGATCAATTTGATAGCGATCAACAAGTTGTAATTGAATTTTTGCGAATAATTCTGTCTCGTTGATCATATCAATTTTAGAAAAAAGTGTGTGTGCGGCCATAGACGTCCTCCTTGACGAATATAATGCTTATTAAATGTGTGTTAGAGTCGAAGGCTAGTAAGTTCTAATCAGTCCCACCATGATGCCACGAATTTCACATTCCTTATCCTTGATGATGATAGGGGACATGGTCTTATTAGCCGGGTGAAGTTCAACCTGCTTTGATTTCTTAAAATAATGCTTCAGTGTCGTTTCGTTATCCACAACGGCTACAACAATTTGGCCATTTTCTGCCTGAGTCTGATGTTTAATGATAGCAACATCGCCACTAAGAATTCCATCCTCTATCATCGATTCGCCTTTGACTTTAAGAGCATAGTACTGACCTTTGCCAAGCATATGGATGGGGACGCTAATGCGATCAGCATTCTCAATGGCCTCAATAGGACTCCCGGCCGCAATAGAACCGAGCAAAGGAATCTCTTCGGTATTCTGTTGAACCTTAGAAGGCATTAGTCCTCTGACGGAGTGGGAGTCATTTACGAGGAAGCCACCATTGGTGAGGTACTTAATATAATCTTGAACAGAGCCAAGTGATTTAAAACCAAAATGTTCTTGAATTTCTTTTTGTGTTGGAGAGAAATCATTTTCTCTAACATATTCAGTGATGTAGTCGAGGACTTCTTTTTGTTTTTTTGTGAGTGCCATAGGTTCTCCGTATCGTTTCCGTACTTAAATCCAGTATAGGCGTACTTTTTCCGTAGTTCAACAAAAAAAAAGAGAATTTTGTATTATTTAAAGGGGCGTCGTAGGGGCGCTTTTTTTATCAAATCTTTTTATATAGGTGCACTTTTGGCAGAGCTCTTCTACTAAGTGATGTCGCTGAAATCCTTCTCTAATTTTTTTGAGCCTTTCTCCATTAACGATTGATTCAAATGATTCTTCTAGCACATTCCCAAGAGGGATTTTTGCCTCTTTATCAAGACAACATGGAATAACTGTTCCATCAGCATGGATACCAATCTGCTGAGATAGGGCATGACAAAATCCTTTTTCACCTTGGAAAGGATTTGAGAGTGAAGGCCATTCAAATCTCGTGTCATAATGAAAGTAGACTCTTCCCGTGATGTTTTTGCTTTTTTTGAAAGCGACATCAACCGTTTCATTAATGGGAACTTGGAAGTATTCACAAACATAATCAATGATAGATCTATTTTCTTCTTTGGCCTGATCAACATCCGGCAAATTCCATAATCGATAATTAATATAGAGCTCTGGTTTTGCCGTCAGTGCTTCACGAGAAAATTGCAGAATATCAAAAAGATATGGTCGTATATCTTTGTTGGGGTAATTATCTTTAAAACTATGAATAGAGAAATTGATTTGTCTTAAAGAGGTAGATTGAAAAAAAGTTTCATATCCAAATTTGTTGAGGAAAGTTCCATTCGTTGTAAGTTGGACCACAGCTTTTTCTTCATCACATATCTTAAGTATTTCTGCAAAATCGGGGTGTGCCAGCGGCTCTCCCATTAGATGAAGACAAATTTGTTCAGTGTAGGGGAGGACTTCTCTGAGAATCTTTCTGAAATGAATCGGGGATAGAATTTTTTTTTCACGTTCAACTTCAGGGCAAAAGGTGCACTGAAGGTTACAGATATTAGAAATTTCAATGTAGGTTCTTAAAAAGCGCATGCCTTGAAGTATCATACCTCAAGGCATCCGTCACCGGTGGTTTCAATTAGAGGCGACATCTCGGCAGAGTCTTACAGTTTCAGCATCGACTGATTTCAGTAAGTCATTAATACCTTTACTCATTGACGAGAAAACCTGGGGAACAGAAACTTCTTTGTTCAGTACCCAATGGTCTGTATTGGCATAGTATTCATACTCAAGATTCGTTGTACTTGGAGCAACTTCAGTTAGGACATAAGTAGAAGTGACTGCATTAAAAGCCGAGTCTTTATCAAACTGAGGTTTAATGTAATTGTTCACTTCTTTGTCATTGAGCATGGTCTGAGTTATCTTAACCATTTTTTGATTTTTATCATTTTTGTATTCGTAAATTTTTACAAGTTCATAATATTGAAAGTTTGAGCGGTTATAGACTCTTCTGCCAAGAATGTACCGTTCAGTTTCATTTTGATCTTTGGTCCAACCACTTTGATTTATGTTTTTTATGACAACAGTTTCAACCACGTTATCGTTGTGATAACGACAATTTTCATTCTTATTCGTGTCTTGCCGCTTGTCCTTATAGGAGTTGTTACATTTTTCATGAAAGTTGACGATACTTTTCGTCACATTTTCAATTTTCGACGGTAGCGTTTTCTTAACAGTGCCGACATATGTTCTTAAAGAATCTGTTTTATGGCTTATAACAGAAACTCCGTTAATAACATCTTGTTGATCAATCGTTGGTTTAGCAAAAGCTTGGAGAGTTATAAGTCCGGCGAAAATGAGGCAAAAATTGTAAATCGACATATCATTCCTTCGATAATGGAAATTTCATTTTAATCCTTAGGCATCAGTTTTTCACCCTAGGAAAATCTTTCATCTGCAGACGCTTATGGGCATGGCGGAAAGGGCATATCATTGATTACACAGGATCCCTAACCGATAGCAGTAAATTAGACGGCAGGTCACGAGGGCGCAGATTCTAGACTGAGGTAGGCAATATCTTCTATTTCAAAGGATACTATTCCTGAAGGCACATGCACTAAAACCTCGTCCCCTACTGATTTCCCAAGCAGAGTTTTACCAATGGGTGATTGCCAGCTAATGTGGCCTCTGCCGGTATTCACTTCATCCACTCCAACAATTGAAAACGTTTTAGTCCGTCCCTCTTCATCGGTCAGCCTGACTGTCGCTCCAAATTGAACTTTGGTACTTACTGTTTTAGTGGGATCAACAACTTGTGCGATATCCAGGCGTGAGGTGAGAAAACGTATTCGACGATCAATCTCTCTTAGGCGTTTTTTTCCATAAAGGTAGTCAGCATTCTCTGATCTATCGCCATTGCTAGCGGCCCATTGAACAAGTTTAGTGACTTCAGGCCTTTCAGTACGGACCAAATGATCTAACTCATCAAGAAGCTTTTTATAACCTGAGGGAGTGATGTAATTTTTCTTATCCATTTTTATTATCAAGTTCTTTAAGGCCTTCTAAAATAATCTCTCTTAATTCATCAGGGCAAGAAAGAGAATGAGCAAACTCTTTGAGTTGCGGGGCAGGGAAAGTCGGATTTGTCTCTTTAAGGAAATCATCGAGTGTCAAAATTAAAGAATCGAGCTCAGGCTGAGGCTGTTCGCTTTTTTCCGTTAGGCAAGCTTGAAGAATAAAGTTGGCCACCAGAGGAATTTTGTTTTTTTCATAATTCAGAAGTTTTCTTTTTTCATAAAAATAATAAATGATTCCTAAAAGACCAAGAAAGCCAATTTCTATAGCATATTGTAAAACAAGATCATCCATAAATGATTCCAAGAAATGTTAGTAGTGGAGGGCCTACAAAGAGAGGGCAGGGAAGAATCAGCCAAATCCAAAGGTAGACCCTTTTGAAAATTTTAGATTTCATTCGTAGCCATTCTCTTTCAATCCAAAGACCAATTCCTTGGATGGCGAAATAAAGCATCATGGTACCAAAATTATTTCTTCCAGAGAATAAGAAGAAAGGGAGGTTGACCATCATTTCATGGAAAAATCCAGAAATTGCAAAAGTCGCAATTAGTCGATGAGTGGTTTTTTTGAAGCGATACCTTGTCAGATCTCTTAGCCAGTCTTGAACCCATTGGTTCCATCTTCTTCCCCAAAAGTCACTAAGTGAATGAGCTTCTAAAGGATGTCGATGCATGGATGGGATTGGACCCCAAAAGAACACAAGTTGAGCGACAAGACTTAACGACTCCGTTAAGAAATAAACAATCGGGCCAATTAATGCGATCTCCCAGTAGCCCACTGGTGAAAAGACGACCCTTGAAAATATGACTATAAATCCAAGAAAAACCAGGCAAAGCGTGAGTCTTAAGAAAACAATTCTTTTAGCCACTGGTCGCTCTTTAACTTGAAAGTAAGTGCGCGCTGAAAGCAGAGGTGTCTTAAGCATAAAGTCAGAGAATTGGTGGAATTTTTTGTCGTCGAAGGCAAGCCAATTGACCCACTTCATAAGGAAGATGCAGATGAGAAAATTCGTAACGAAGATTATAAAATAGCTCAAGTAAAATTCCCCGTACTAGCGCAGTCAAGTAAACATCATAAATGCATGGATTCCTGTTGGGCAAAGAAAATATAAACTGTCCTAAAATTACTTCTCACTTTGCCGATAAGTATAATGCGTTTCAGGAGAAGATTCTCATGTACCATGCAAAAGGCCTCAAAGATTTATTGAAGACAATTCCTCTGACAGAGGACTTCTACTCTGGTCTTGATCCCTTTCAATTAAACTTTATTGAGATGTGCTTTAAGCGATCTCTTGATGAGCAAATTGGCATGATGTCAGAAATTGAATTTTCAAACTATCAACTCTTCTTGAAGTACAAAAGCGAGTATGAGGAAGATTTTTATCCTGAGTTGAAAGGTCATAAGAAGGCTTCTTAAGCCAGAAAATCCCAAACTTTTTATCGTCACAAATCAAGCTGTAAGCTATCATAAATCTTAATTTATGAAGAAGCGTACTTTGCTTGCGAGCATTCTTTTTGTTGTTATCATCGCCATGGGATATTTTGGGGGGATGAAGTATTTTTCCCAAAATCATTCTTCATCATTACTTAGACTTGCCCTCGATAACAGTTTTGATACCCTTGATCCAGCAAAGGCCTACAGCGATGACTCTCTTGTTGTTTCCGCGCAAGTTCATGAACCACTCTACCAATATCATTATTTAAAGCGTCCCTATGAAATTCAACCATTAACTGCCAAAACCTTCCCTCAATTTGAGAACAAGGGGAAGCTGCTTAAAATTAAAATTCAAAGTGACATTCAGTATCACCCTCATGAAGCTTTTAAAAATCAAAAAAGATTTCTTAAAGCACAGGACTTCGTTAACCAGTTCAAGCGGCTGACTCTATCGAGTCTCAAGAGCCCAGGTAAAAGCTTGTTTTCCGACTTGGTCGTTGGTTTTGATCAGTATGAAGATAAGATACAAAAAGACTGGAGAAGAATAAAAGATATCTCGCTTGAGGGAGTAGAAGCCCTTGACGATCAAACGCTTCAAATCAAATTGACTCGATCTGAGCCCAATATCATCTATTATTTGGCATTGAATTTTATTGTTCCCGTCCCTTGGGAGTTGATAGAGGCTAATCAGAATAACTTGGATAAAATCCTCGTTGGAACAGGCCCTTATTCCTATGAGGGGTTTAAAGAAAATTACTATGGGCTTAAAAAATTTCCTCATTACCGGAAAGATTTCTACCCGACTTCTGGTGACCGTTATGCGAATGTGGAGAAACTTTTAGATTCATCTAAACAAACAATCCCCTTTATTGATGAAGTTCGATTTTATGTGACGTCTCAGGAAGTTGAGCGATGGGAGATGTTTAAAAAGCACGAGATTGATCTGATCACAGTCCCAAAGACATTTATACCTAGCCTTTATAATGCCAAGGGCGAGATAAATGATTCCTTTAAAGATCAGGATATTAAATTAAAACATTTTCCAATCCTGGCCAATCGATGGCTTGCATTTAACATGAAAGATCCCCTGGTGGGGAAGAATGAATTTTTAAGACGTGCGATTGCCTATGGCATTGATTATGGAAAATATGTTGAAGTCCTTTCTCAAAATACGAATCTTCGAGCGAATTCGATATTAGTTCCTGGAATTTCTGGTTATCAACCAACCAAAGAATTTAGATTCAAATATGATCCTGTGCTGGCCAAAGAATATTTAAAGATGGCCGGATTCGATAAACATCAAAACATGCCAACGATCCTGTACTCAACAAGAGGAAATCAAGCGATACACCTTTTAGAAGGAGAATTTATAAAGAAATCTCTTGAATCGATTGGGTTAAAGGTTCAAATTCAAGTGCTCTCCTTTCCTGATTTTATTAAAAAGGGGAGGGCCGGAGAGCTGACTTTCTTCACTGACAACTGGCTCTTTGATTATCCAGACGGAGAAAACATTCTCCAACTTCTGATTTCAAAAAACTTTCCAGGCATCAACAAGTCTGCTTACTCGAATCCTCGAATTGATGAATTGTATGAGCAATTGAAGCAAACGAATAATCTGGATCAAAGAGATAAAATTATCCAGCAGATGGAAGACATTGTCTTTCAAGATTTACCCTGGATTCCTTTAATGTATGAGAGCTCATTTGTGCTTCAGTATCCAGAAATAAAAAATTTCAGAAAATCTTCGATCATTAGAAATTATGTTAAATACCTCAAAATAGAGAGATAATATGTCGCTAGAAAGTGTTTCAGATAATCTTAGGGCCAGTCTACAAGATAAAGGTGTTACGGGTGTTTCAATTCGTAAACAGAGACTTGAGTCACTCAAAAAAGCCATTCTCCAATCAGAGTCAGAAATTAATTCTGCTCTCAAAAGTGACTTGGGAAAGTCCGCTTTTGAAACGTACACCACCGAAATAGGCTTTATCCTAGAAGAGATTAGTTACACTCTCAAGAATCTCGAATCATGGGCGAGCATTAAGAAAGTAAAGACTCCGTTGGCACTTTTTCCAGGGAAAAGTTATATACATCCGGAACCTTATGGGGTCGTTTTGATTATTTCCCCTTGGAATTATCCATTCCAATTATGCTTATCCCCCTTTATTGGAGCATTTGCAGCAGGGAACAAGGTTGTTTTAAAGCCTTCAGAGTTTGCCCCACAAACAGCTTCGATTATTAAAAAGATTATCCTGAGTGTTTTCTCTGCTGATGAGGTGTGTGTAGTGGAGGGAGCCTTAGAAGAAACACAGATTCTTCTGAAGCAAAAATTTGATTATATCTTTTTCACAGGAAGTACAGCTGTGGGAAAAATTATGATGAAAGCGGCTGCTGAACATTTAACGCCCGTGACGCTTGAGTTAGGTGGGAAAAGTCCATGCCTCATTGAGGAAAGTGCCAATATCGATATTGCCGCTAAAAGAATCGCTTGGGGGAAATTTCTTAATGCTGGACAGACTTGCGTCGCACCTGACTATGTGCTTGTCCCTGAGTCCATGCAGGATGAATTCATTAATAAACTTCAGTCTTATTTAATTTTATTTTATTCCGAAAATATTAAAACCTCAGCTGACTACCCAAGAATTGTGAATCATAAGCATTTTGATCGTTTGAAAGAACTGCTCATTCCGGAGAAAATTGCCATTGGTGGAGAGCTTGATAGAGATGAAAATTTTATTGGGCCAACCGTCATGAAAAACGTCTCTTGGACAGACAAGGTGATGGAAGATGAGATCTTTGGGCCGATTCTACCGGTCATTCCTTACAAAGATTTAAATACTGCTATTCAGAATATTTTGAAATATCCAAAGCCATTGGCCTTTTATGTCTTTTCAGAAAGCTTTCACAAGCAACAAGAGATTATTTCCAAGGTGCCTTTTGGTGGTGGATGCGTGAATGATACTGTGGTTCATTTGGCCAATCCCAATCTCCCCTTTGGAGGAGTAGGGACTTCAGGAATCGGTAGTTATCATGGGCAGAAAAGCTTTGATACTTTCAGTCATTATAAGTCTGTTTATCAGCAAGGAACCGTAGTCGATATTCCACTCCGGTATCCGCCTTATAATGAAAGTAAGTTGAATTGGATTAAGTTCTTTTTGCGTTAGTATTTCCAACTAGCGTCATACATCGGTTTTATATCTGAATGCACACTTGCAATCGAACGCTCGGTTGTAGGTGTTTTCATGTAGGCATAGTGGACGGCCATAAAAGCAAAGAAAAAAATAAAAAATGTATGAGTAAAGAAAACGCTGTATTTACCGGCCATTGCAAACCCCTCTGTAAGTCCTTTAACGCCTTATCGGTCAACGATCCGATCCTTTGAGTTCTCTTTTATAAAAAATAATAAAATTAAGAGGTTAAGTGACCTTCTCCTGTTGCCGATTGTGACAACTTTGTTTTAGAATGAAGGCTATTTAACGAGTTGTAATCAAAGGTTGTTGGGTGAAGTTCATTTATCTTCTTCTCGGTTTTATTATTTTTTCCCTGGCCCCTGTGCAGGCCCAATTATTGAAAGAGAAAGTCCTCATCGGTCGCGTTGAATGGGTCTCGCTTCCAGATATCAAAATTAAACTCAAAGCACGTATTGATACGGGGGCTAAAACCACCTCCATGCACGCCGTGAATATCGAAGAAGTTGAACAGAGAGGAGAAAAATTCGTACGGTTCCAAACAGTCGATGCAGATGGGAAAGTTGTTGAGCTTGTGAGAAAAGTTGGTACCACTCAACGCGTTTCCAACACTGCCGGATTTGTCTCTCGAAGGTATGTGATAAAAGAAAAAGTTAAAATGGGTAACATTGAAAAAGAAATTCTTATCAACCTTAATGACAGATCAAAAATGGAGTATAAGTTTTTGATTGGGCGAAATGTTCTCCTGGGGCGTTTTATTGTCGATGTGGCCAGATCCCACGTATTAGGTGATTAATTCATGAGAAAAATTATTGCGATCATTACTACACTTCTAATATGTCTTCCCTTTGGGATGCTCTTTTATAAGTCTCAGGTTCTTAAGCTTTCTCTTCTACCAGAAATGGTCGATGATGTTTGGAATGTCCATATGACGGCAAAGCCTAAGGGAGAGCAAACATCTTTTTCCTTTCCGATTCCAAAACCAGGTCCTGGAATAAAGATTTCAGATGAACGAATTCGTTCTAAGCATTTTGAGATTTTTATCGATTCTAATTCAGATAGTGCTCTGGCAACTTGGACTTCAAAAGAGCCTATCAAACAGAAAGTGAGTTATTCGGCTCGAATAGATCTTCAGCCTCTCTCTTACAAAGATATCCCCAAAGATTTTACCGAAACTTACCCTCGTGGATTGAATCGCTATCTTAAAATCCCTGATTTGATACCTGAAGATCTTGCTGCCATTGCACATTTGGAGAGCGCGATCCTTGAAGGAAATGAAGATAAAACGAGTGTCATTCGAAAGATTTACTATTATGTCGAGGAAGAGATCCAACGTAATACAAGTATTAAAACGATCCACGAAACTTTAAATACAGGCAAGGGCTCACCATTAATCAAGGCCAGACTGTTTAATGTCATGGCGAGACGACAAAAAGTTCCTTCTCGTATAGTCGTCATGATTAAAATGCCAGAGAGAAAAAAACAACAACACGCCAAACTACGATTCACTTTTGCCAATGAAGTCTTCCTTAATAATAAATGGATACCGATTGATACCAACAGGGGTTTTTTTGGTCAAAGACCTGATCGCTTTATGGTGATTCATCGTAATTATGAAGAGATTGAGAAGCTTATATCTAAAAAGCGTTTGAGTTATGCTATTCAGGCCGAAAGAGCGAGAATTAATAAATTTAATAAGGCAGAGTTTAAAAAAGAGGTTATACGAAGCGATTCAATTTTCTCACGCTTGAGTCTCTATCGATTACCATTACCACTACAAACCATGTTTACGACCATTCTACTTATACCGGTCGGTACTTTGGTTCTCTCCATTGCTCGAAATATTATCGGAATCCCGACATTTGGAATTTTTACGCCCATCCTGTTGACTCTTTTTTTTAAAGAAACTTCTCTAGGCTTTGGTGCTTTATTTTTCTTCATTGTTGTTCTGGTTGGAATTGGCGAAAGATATGTTCTTGATAAATTTTATCTTCTGGCCGTTCCCCGTTTATCTATCATTTTAACTTTGGTTATTATGATGATGATTGGCTGGTCATTATTTAGTACAGACATTTCCTTTATTTCACAGCAACACTTAGCATTCTTTCCGATCGTCATTGTGACAACGAATATCGAAAGACTTTCAATCATGATTACAGAAGAGGGGCTTTGGAGCACCATTAAGACACTGATTGGGACTCTGGCCATCGCCATCATGGGATACTTGCTTTATTCTATTCATTCACTTGAGATGTTCATGTTCACAAATCCTGAACTTCTACTCACTGTGATTGGTCTTTTAATTTTGATCGGTAAATATAAAGGTTATCGCTTATCTGAGTTCTTGAGATTTAGAGATCTTGTGCGCCAGAAGAAAAAAATGGAGTCAAAGTCAAATGATCTTCCGTGACCTCCATGAGATGGGCATTCTAGGGATAAATAATCGTGTTGGACGATACATCCTTCGTCACAACAAGCGTGAAAATTATCCATTGGTTGATGACAAAGTCTTAACCGCCGAGAGAGCTTCAGCTTGGGGTATTGCTATGCCAGAAAATTATCTGGTTGTTCAGAATTATGGTTCACTTAAAAATCTCCAATATAAACTGATGAATTATGAATCCTTCGTGATTAAGCCGGCCAATGGCTCACAGGGAAACGGTATTATCGTTTTTAAAGAAGTGATAAAAGAAGAGAAAGATGGAGAAGTGAGAATTTTATGTCGGCGCTCGAATGATAAGCTGATGGACATAGAAGAGGTTAAGCATCACGTTTCGGGTATACTTTCCGGTCTGTACTCACTCTCTGGTCAAAGTGATTCAGCTATCATCCAGGCAAAGATTGATAAACATCCTGTTTTTAATAATTTTTCTTACGGTGGCATTCCTGATATTCGAGTGATTGTTTTTGAGGGGTTCCCAGTCATGAGCATGGTGCGCCTTCCAACCAAATCCTCTGATGGTAAGGCCAATCTTCACCAAGGGGCCATTGGTGCGGGTCTTAACCTTAAGGATGGATCAACCAACAACGCCGTCATACGTAATCAAGTGATAGATACTCATCCAGACACGGGTTATAAGATCAATGGCCTTCAATTACCTTTTTGGCGTGAAATTTTAGAATTAGCGGCCCAGTGTTATGACATGGTTGAGTTAGGTTATTTGGGAGCTGATATTGTACTTACTCCTGACCAAGGGCCTATTCTACTAGAACTGAATGCCCGTCCGGGTTTGGCCATTCAGATTGCCAATCTTTCTGGACTAGTTCCAAGGCTGGAAAAGATTCAGCATGAAGCTCCACGAAATTTACTGGCCAAAGACAGAGTCGATTTTTCTATGAATAATTTCTAGAGCTGATTAAGTACTGAATAAATTGAGTGGGCACTTTGAGCAAGAAGAATATGTTTTCTGATGCTCTCTCCACCCTCGATTCCATCAAACATGTAACGAGAAACAGACTTGGTCTGTTTCATTAACCCTCTCTCTGAAATATTTTCTGCTTCTAAATGAGCACGATATTCGCTGAAAAATTCTTTGATGTGATCGAGGCGTTCTCTGTCATTTTCGTGAAATTTTCCCTGACGATAATTTTTTGCCATCCAAGGAGTTTTTAAGGCTCCTCGAGCAATCATCACTCCATGGCAGCCAGTCTCCGTCATCATTAGATTAATATCTTTAACGTCCCAAATATCTCCGTTACCAATAATGGGAACTTGGGAGATTTTGACCGCTTTTTCAATGTATTTCCATACTGCTGGTTCTTTATACATCATGTCTCTGGTGCGTCCATGGACAGTGATCATTTCAACACCTTCATCATTAAGGAGACGAATGCTATCTTCAAAAGCATTGGTGTTATGAAAACCTGTCCTTATCTTTGCCGAAAGG
>CANFNX010000090.1 GCA_947448495.1 Bacteriovoracaceae bacterium
CTCTCATCGATCAAAAAGAAATTGATCGCTTGGCCGCTTTTACTACCAATCTGGCCCATCACTTTCCACGCGTTCCTTTATCAATGGATAGCTTCGGCCGATTAACGGATCGAGCGATTGAGTTTCATCTGATGGATCAGGAATGGATCAAAGAAGTTTTGGATTTTATGGATGAGCATCAGATTAATTACTCCAAATCCAATGTCCATATTAATTTTTGGGCAGGTGAGATTTCAAAATACCTAGGCGTTAAAAAATTTATGAAAAAATTTCGCCCAGATGTTAAGGAGCAAGACTGTTGGTTTTTTGGTGATGCACCTAATGATCAGAGTATGTTTGAGCTTTTTCATAACTCAGTTGGTGTCAGCAACATCAAGCATTGCCTTCATCGCCTCACTCACAAACCTCGCATTATTCTTGAAGGCGAAGAAAATGCAGGACCAAAAGGTGTGCTTAATTTTATTAAATCACACAGCTAGAACGCCATTGACGAGCGTAATCTGTCGTTTCGCTTTGGCGGCAAACTCTTTGTCGTGAGTCACAAAGATAATCGTCGTCCCTTTTTCACGATTAATTTTTTCAAACAGATCAATAATGATTTGTCCGTTGATGGAGTCCAAATTTCCTGTGGGCTCATCAGCAAAGAGGTAAGTCGGTTCCATTATGAGTGCCCTGGCGATTGCGACACGCTGTTGTTCACCGCCAGAAAGCTCAGAAGGGTAGCGGTGCTCAAGTCCCTCAAGCCCCACTTCTTTGAGTAAACTGATAGCGAGATCTTTGCGCTTTTCATGTTCTTTGGCCTTTCTTGCGGCCAGAAGAACATTCTCAATCGCTGTCAGCTCTTGAATCAAATAGTGGAACTGAAAGACAAATCCTATTTGCTTATTTCGTAGCTGATAGATTTCTTCTGCAGGGATATCTTTAATATTTATTTGATCATAAAAAACTTCGCCAGAACTGGCCGAGTCCAAGGTTGAGATCAGATAAAGCAGTGTGCTCTTGCCAGAACCAGATCGTCCCACAAGAGAGATGAACTCACCATTTTGGATTTCAAGATTCACTTGATTGAGTGCCGGTATTTTAGCATTTGGAAAAGTTTTGGTCAGACCTTTGGCCCGGATCATTACTGGCCTCCTGAGCGAATGATATCCATGGGCTCAAGTTTGCCTGCGCTACGAGCGGGAATAATTGAAGAGAACACTGAGGAAGCCATCGCTATTCCAAAAGCTTTGACATAAATAAGCATACTAAAGGAGACCATCATTTTATTTCCTGGCCCACTCATGCGGCCTGGAACCACTTCAATATTAGCAATAACGTGACAAAGGATATTTCCCAAAATGAGTCCAATCACGCCGCCAATCAGTCCTAAGATAAGCCCCTGATTCAAAAACAGCTGAACAATATCCCCTGGCCGATACCCCATGGAGCGAAGGATGGCGATGTCGCGCTTCTTCTGGTTCACAAGAATACTCAAGATGTTATAGATCCCAAATCCAGCGACTACAATAATAGCGATCGTCATGGAATTGCGGACAATATCCTGAGTTTTAAAAACGGATAGAATCGAAGCAGAGGATTCCTGCCAAGGCAGAATTTTATCTAAGCTAGATTTCTTCCAGTGATCACCTTTGATTTGGGCGTCATTAGGGTTAAATAATTTGACAGCGATATCGGTAATCTCGCTCGGACGCCCTCGCAGCTTTTGCGCGTCAACGAGTGAAATGAAAGAGGTTGTTTCATCGATTCCTTTGATCCCTGTTTCAAACACGCCAACGATTTTAAATGGCTGAGGACTCTCACTCCCGGTTGAAATAAGGACTGTTTCCGAGAGTCTTGTTCCCAATTGCTCCATTAACTTTGAGCCGATGATCATTCGGTTTCCGGAATTGCCCATATCTTTGAAAGATCCTGTCTTCATGTATTTCTCGATATTGGTGACTTTCATTTGGCGCTCAAACTGAGAACCAATAATTCTCCCAGTTCGATTGACTTTAGCGACTGAGAAAATCACTTGAGCGACCACCTGGGGAGAATAGGCTGCAACCTCAGGATCACCATCGAGCTTAGTGAACCATCCCATCGGATACTCAATACGAGTCGAATCTTTTCTCCCAGAGGGAGGAATCGACCAAAAGATGTGGTCACTACCAGGAAAGGACTTCATCTCTGTGGCCGTGAGAATATCTTCTCTGGCCGAAATGCGAATATGAGCTTCGTTATTGACTAGCTGGTCAAGTATGAAGGTCTGAAATCCAAGCATCATACCGGAGATGGCCACATAGGCAGCCGTTCCGATCGTGATTCCAAGGAGAATCAGAAAACTTTGCTTCTTACGCGCCAATAACTGACGCATGCTTAAGAACATCATGGGAGAAGAATCTCATCAGTCGTGAAGAGTTCGGGAGAAAGAACCTCTGCCTTTTCTTGATCTATTAAACCTAATTCGACATTTAATTTTACTTTCTTTTTATTTCTGAGAATAACGATATGTCCATTGGCAACAGCATTGACGGGAATCAAGGTGACATCATTTTTTTTGGCGACTTCAAACGCCACATCGGCAGACATTCCAGGGAGTACACCAGGCGGCCATTTTTCAATCATGACTTTAGCGATAAATTGATCATTTTTAGGGTAGATGGTGGAAATCGTTCCATAGAGTTTTTTATTTCTAAAAAACTCAAAGCTGATTTCGGCTTTTATTCCTCTGGAAAGTTTCATCGCTCCTTGTTGCTCAAGGGATACTTCTAGATAGAGCTTATTCAAATCCACCAGACTCAATATCGTACTTTGTGGAAATAGGTTTTCGCTTACAGTGACTGGAATGTCTGTGATCTGACCAGAGAAAGGAGCGATATAAATAGAGCCCTGATCTGTTACAAAAAGTTTTTGACCTTTCTTTACGTCCTGGCCCTCAGAAACAAAAAATTCTTTTACTGAAGAGAGAATAGCCGCTTTGGCCTCATAATTATTTTCAGATTTGATAATCCCAAGGCCATAGACAGATTCTATGACATTCCCTTTGTGGGGATGAATTGTCTTGTGATTGCAAGAGAGTAAGATCAGAACCATTAAAAACTTGAGCATGGTGAAACTCTCTTATTGTTTAAATTTACCAATCTATAGGGAAGTAATCTTTCAGGAATTTTCCACACCAGTGCTTGCCGGTATTGATTCCATCAAAAAGCGGGTCAATCACACGGGCCGCCCCATCGACAATATCGAGTGGTGGTTGAAAATCATGCATTTGTTGTTTCTTTTCAGAAAGCTCTGCTGGATCTTCATCAGTTACCCAGCCTGTATCAACTGCATTAATGTAGATCCCATCTTTGGCAAAATCGGTAGCCGCTGTGTGGGTCATCATGTTGAGAGCAGCCTTGGCCATATTCGTGTGGGGATGACGATCCTCTTTATAGAACCGGTGAAATTTACCTTCCATGGCCGTCACATTGATGATGTGTTTTTTGCCAGTGAAGTCTTTTCTCATAAGGTGGATAAGTTCATTAATTAAAACAAAAGGGGCCACTGAATTGACAAGTTGGACTTCGAGCATTTCCACTGTGTGGATTTCTCCCATTCGCTGACGCCAGCTGTTTGTTTTTCGTAGATCCACTTGTTGAAGATCTGCATCGAGTTTACCCACTGGAAAAACTTCCTCAACGACCAGTGAATTATCGAACCCATAAGGAATCTGGGACAATTGGGCCGAGGCACGCAGGCCAATCCCTGGAGATTTATCATTCCAGGCCACTGGGATATTTTTATTATCGCCAATTAAAAGCGGCTGAAGTTTCTCAATACAAACCTGATGCTCTTTCAAAAGATGGAGCGCCTCAGGGGGAAGATCTTCCTTCGCCTTGAGTTCATTTTCCATTAGGTGAGCATAAAAACCTGACGGACGTCTCACTGTTTGAGCAGCATTATTAATCAAAATATCTAAACGTTTATAAGTATGCTCGATATAGCGACAGAAAATTTCAACACTTGGTGTATGTCTGAGATCTAATCCGTAAATACGAAGACGATCTTTCCATTGGTCATAATCTTTTTCTTTGCTGTAACGAATGGCAGAGTCTACAGGAAATCGAGTGGTGGCAATCACAGTCGCACCCGCTCTGAGCATCATCAGGGTCGTATGATAACCAATTTTTAATCGAGATCCTGTGATGAGGGCCACTTGACCAGTGAGGTCAGCCGTCTGAAATCTCTTCGCATAATTTAAATCTGCACATTTTGGGCACATGGTATCGTAGAAGTGATGAACCTTAGTGAATTTTTCACGACAAACATAGCAGTCGTGAGGAGTGGCGTACTCTCTTTTTTCTTCTTGAGCAGGTGTGAATTGAATCTGTAAGGGAGCCGTGAACACAGGAACTTCACGGGCCGACCTGATGCCAGTGAGTCTTCTGGCGCTTCGGTTGGCCAATTTCTCATTTTGTTTGCGCAGTTTTTTGACATCTTTTTGGCGCTTTTTTGCTTCTTCACGATCTGGACGTGAAATGGTGCCGGCAGCCCTAAACATCGCCACTCGCTGCTCATGTGAGAGAAGAGTCAGCTGTTCACTTTTAGTGGCAAAGCTTTGAAGAACTTTGAGACAAGTCTCAATCTCCTCATCCGTAAATTCCGTACTAATTAATTCATTGGTCTCTTTCATGCTGTTTATCTAGCATTCAGAGGGCTTTTTGGCCATGCTTAGGCGAGGAACTGCTCGACTTTTTGCCGGATAAGCTGCTCCACTTCCTGTCTTTCTAGGCCTAATTTTGACTTAAGCCACATAGCTAAGTCTTCAGGAAGAGGTGCTATAAAAAAGGTCATTTTGTCTTTTGGGTAAGTTAGCTTCAAGGCGGTAGCATGAAGAGCATGCCGAGGAATTTCCATTAAGGCATGATCTTCGTCAGTAGGTACAAGATCTTTAAACCGGATAAAAACATCTGAATCGCCGTTATAGAGCTTGTCACCTAAAAGCGGATAGCCATTGACTGAGGCATGGACCCTAATTTGATGCTGCCTTCCAGAAAGAGGAAACGCCATGGCCAGAACATATTCATCCTTTTCTAAAAGCAGTTCGAAATAGGTCTCTGATTCTTTCCCCATTTCAGAATCTTCAGGCCAGACTGACATCATTCCACGGGGAATTTTGCCTTCCTCGCGATCCATACGTTCTCTGGCGGTAAAAGGAAACGGTCGAGCGTTTGGTTTTTTATGGGCAATAAAGAAATAACATTTTCGGACTTTATCTTCTTCAAAAAGCAGTGACACTCGTTGGGAGACTTTGGGATTTTTTCCTAAAAGCAGAAGGCCGGAAGTCTCCTTATCGATGCGATGAATAGAATGAATGGTCTTTTTGTAGATCGTTTCAAAAAAAACCGTCGCACAGTAAAAAAGATTTCTTCCTGCAGGATGAGTGATCATAAAAGGTGGCTTGTTAATCACCAGCAATTCGTCATCCTCAAAAACAATTGAGGGTTTTTGATCTTTAGGCACTGGTTTTCCATACCAAAATTCTTCTTCGATCACACCATCATTATGAGTCGTGATAGTGACTCTTTCACCGTAGTGAACTTTGACACTAGGTTTATGGGGAGGTTTCCTACCGGAGATTTCAACTTCCCCTTTCTCAATCTTTTTTTTTAGGTACTGTCTTGAAAGGGTCGGCATGCATTTTTGAACAAATTGATCCAGACGCCAGCCATCCTGTTCTTGATGAACAGGATGAGTGACGACATATTTCTCAGAACTAAATGACTTTTCTACTTCGCTCATTTCGTAGCATATCGGGTTTTAAGCAAATGTTGCATGCTTGCGATCGCCCCATCTTCCGAATATTGATATTTTAACTGAAGAGTACGTATCATGGTTGTAATTTGTTCTTTGACACTTGCTTCAAGCCCGCTACTGGAGCCATCTTTTTTCTCAGCAAGATAAAGAACTAGGCTTGTTCCAATGCGATCAATAATTTTTTTCTGCTCTTTACGAAAAGATTCCTGTAGCAGATCAGCGAGATCCTCAAAGACTTTTATGTATTGAATAGGCTTACCTGGATTATCGAGTGCATAGGCACCTAGACGAGCTATCAGGTTAGAGCGAAATTTTTCAGGGCTTTCATTGATGTGAACATTTGATTCAAATTCTTTAATGAAATAAGAATCAGGTGATTCAAATTTTCCGGTAACCGTGTTTTTAACTTTCTCGCCTTTGATGACAGCATTAATACTAAGAATATACCTTGAAACATAATCTTCATAAGATCTTTCATCAATTAGTCCCAGAGATTCTCTGACTTCATTATCCAGAATATCCAAGCAATGTTCTTCGATTTGATCTAGAAAAATTTTTGGATTATGAAAGTCCCCTTGATGAGTGATATTAAGAAAATCATATTCAGATTTTTTTTCATTGAGGATCTTGAGAGTCTCAAGAACTTCTACAAATGTCACATTCTTATGGGAATAGGCCAGGTCATAAATGATTTGTTTTACTTCTCTTGGGGAGATTCCAAACTTACCTTCATACATAGAATCATTCTCAAATTCGTTGAAAACGTCCTCTAGTCCCATTTTGAGAATCTGCTTTGATTCTGAATCTATGGCATCTGGCGTTTCTTTATCTGCATACAGTAAGCATTTCTCAAGGGGTGTGAGCTTTTCAGCGATTTTGCCAAGTTTTTCATCTTTATAATTTTTCGACGTTGGCGCCCTCATCCTGGTCATGACGGCCCATAAACAGAGAGCATTTAAACTATGGGGTTCAAAGCTAGTCTGCTCTTTGAGTTTATTAATTTGTTCGATATAAATTTTTTCTTCTTCTTTATAACTCATAAGGTAGGGAACCTTAAGAAAGTTGAAGCGTCCTTTAAAGGAATTATAATCAGGATGCTGCTTGAAAGCAGCAAAATGAATTTCATTCGACGAACCAATAAAAAAGATATCTAACTCCGTGAGGATACCCTGCAGGTTGATGGTTTTGGATTCCATCGTCATCAAAAGATACTTAAAGGTATCGAGGGGACGTTTTAATAAATCTGAAAATTCTAAAATCCCACGATTGGCGAGGACGACCTCTCCAGAAAGTGAAAATAAATTTAAGGATTGAAGACTTGGAGGAAGTGACGCCAATCTTCTGTCCATGGTGATTTGTTGTAGGTGGGCATCAACATGGAGTTGCGGTTCAATAGTCGTTGCTCCGATTGAGTACCTACGATTGATAAACAGACGTTCAACGCGAATGTGTTTAAAAACCTCTTTGTAATCGCCCTTGTAATTTTTTAAAAGCGCATCAAAAATGAGACGATTTCTTTGTGAAAGGTCTCCGTTGTAAAGATAGGACTTTTTCACTTCGCCAAGGCGATTAGGATCTTTCTTAAAAGCATCCTCAATCAATTTTTGTCTCGTCTTAATGGGAATGAGCAAAAGGGGATGATCTTTCAGCTCCGAAGTCATGATGGCACTAATATCTTTGTCTTCTAAAAAAGCATAAGAATTTAAATGGCGATCTGATTGACCTCCCGATAAACCAAGTGAGCCTTTCGTGAATTGGTCGATAGGAAAAATCCAACTAAAAGAAAAGAGTGCTCCCTCATCAGTGGCAGCGTAATCCTCTGCCGAGAGCATGATCTTTTTAATTAAACTTGATTTTGAGGATCCATTGGGTCCAATGAGAAGAATAAATTTATTATTAAAGCCCTCTTCCATGAAGTTTTGTAGAAATTGATAAATCTTTTTCTGGGTTCTCACCTGCCCGTGGACTGGAGGGGCATCAGCATGTTCACGTGAAAAAAGTTTGAAACTCCCATTTGGATTAACGCCGTAGTAATCAAACATATCCCTGAGAAAAATATTCGTAGGTCTTAATTCTTTTTGGGGATTTTTCTCAAACAAGCTCATGTAATCATCGAAGGCCAAAAGATTGATATAGCGACCTTCTTCTTTGTTGACCTCATCCATCCATTTCATGCAATTTTTCCTGTAAGTTTTGGGATTTTTTCAATTATATCAAACTTCCACGACCTTTGGTTTCGCATCCTGGCCTAGGCATAATTTCTCAAGGTGAGTTAAATGCTCAGGTGATGTGAAGAGGATATTTTTAGTCAAACTTTAAGGGAAAGGTGTAAACTAAATCTCAGTATTTTTGATTTTGGATTGTTCAATTGAAAAAGAAGCCTAGTTTTGTACCTAAACTCATTTTTATCCTTTCGAGTCTCAGTATATTGAGCATTCTGATCTTATTCTTTCGACCTCAACCCGCTCCGCAATTGAAGTCCCTTCGGCCGAAGCAATCGGAAACACTTTTTGCCCATGTTATTCAGGCGGCCCTACCACAGGTGCAAAAACTTTGGGAGGAAGGGGATTTGTTTATTAAGAAGGATGGTCTTCAATGCCCTGATGAAATCCTTTTTGATAAAAAAGTGGGACGAAGTTACTTTCAGTGTCAGCCTCACTTTTGGCAATGCTACTGGGCCGGAGGTGTCAAAGGCGCCGGTGCGATTGAAGTGAATCTCTTTGGTGAGATCTTTCATGTCCGGGCCAGGCGAAGTTTTAAACCGATACCCTCTTACTCCTCAGTGGAAAGATTTTATGAAATTATAAAGGGACCTCATCAAGAGATGAATTTTCATTACGGGGTCCTTATTGAGTTAACGTTGGATGAAGTCCCTGATATGAGCTGGCCTATGATCCTCACTGATACCTGCCGCGATACTTATCTTCCACAACGAATTTATGGATATGGAAAACGCCCTGCTGATGTAAAGGATAATGGCTTTTTGTGGGACAACTTTGACCGACATATTTTTATTGATAAATTTTACGTTACAAATCAGATGGTAAATGAGTGGCGAATTCTCTCTGGCAAAAAAGATCAACTCATCGCTGATCGTACCGCCTGGCCGAAGCCTGCTCTTTTGACTCTTGCTGATCAAAAAGCCTACTGCTCATTTTGGGGGAAACGTTTACTGGAAGCGAAGCTGTTCGATGCCGCAACAATGACACCGATGGATCTCAAAAATCCCAGACCTCAGAGGATTCTACGACCTCAAACTCCTTGGCAGCGTGATCTATCTAAAACCTTTTTAGGGATGTCACGGATTAATCCAGATTATCAACTCACGCCCCTCGATTGTCAGCTGGCGCAAGTCCAAGGTTGTCATGAGAAATATTTTACGACTGACTCAGTAACATGGATGGGGTTACATTTTCCGCTTGGTTATTTCCCCGAATCAATGGAAAACACAATTGAGCCTGATAAAAATCTCAAACTCTCTTCCAGATTTTATCCTCCTGATTCTGAAGTTCATGAGCTAGGTGTCAGGTCCTCATGGAATGGCCAGATCAACCAGGAATTGCCTGTGGCGTTTCGCTGTTATGAGGAGGTCTCGCTATGATAGTGATATGGCTTGTATCTCTCCTCAATTTAGTGTTTGCAAATCCAAGCCTAAAATGGTCGCAGGCGACACAAATCACTGAACGCCATGAGTTTTATGCCAATAATGAAGTTATCGAAAAACCAAAAGACTCTTGGCAATTGTTATTGGCGATCATCTATAAAGATTCACAGCTCAAAACTCACAAAGACTGTTTGTTCTATTATGTCCCGGGTGAAGACGCGGGAAGGCTAAAGGTAAAAACGATTTCAGTTGAAGATAAATGTGAGAAATATTTATTTGAAAATGGGAATCAGGAATGGACAAAACTCAAGGCGCTGCAATTTTCCTTTGAGCATAATTATCTCACTCTGAGCATAACAGATGAGTTTTTCCAGGTTGAGAGATGGGATATTCCTCTTTTTAACTCTTATTTGAATCCTAAACCTAAGTTAATGATGTCCTCGGCAGAATATCGCTCTCCACGTTTTTTATTTCTCACGCCTTATAAGGGACGATCACAAAACCTTCTCCATGCAAGAAATGCTCTCCCTGACAAAACACTCTGTCATGATATCTCAGAGGACTGTTCTGAGAAATCACCTTCAAATTGTACCAAGTGTGAGAATGGTTGGTTCGAAATCCCGAATGGTTGCAGCCAGGGGCCAAAATATTGTGGTCAAATGGTTTGTGGAGCAAAAAATCGACCCGCTTGTCGTCGAGGCATGAGTTTTCACAAGCAAGAAGCAGCACCGGATTGTCGAGTTGATAGTAGTTTTGCCTACTGCTCGAAGGGATTGCGGATTCAATGTCAGGGTGCTTTACCTTACTGCTTCTGAAGCGGCCATACTGGTAGAAACCTTATCATTTTCAAGCGCTGGTTCACTCCAGGAAGAATTGTGAAGAGATCGAGTCATGGCTTTGGTAATGAAACGATTGAGTAGACCGTGGGCCTGAAGATCTAAGATGTCACCCAAAACGCGGTAAGTTTCTTGTGGATTAAGGTCTAACCCTTTCAAGGAAAATTTAAGTTGCTCTCCGATCAGACGGTAGGGAGAGGGATGCCAGTGACGAGAGTTTTCTTGGTTGAAGTCCTGCTCAAGAATTTTGGATAATTCAGCTCCTGTTAAGTGGAGCATAATTAATTTACTGTGCGCATTTGTGCCAGTTGAAAAGGCAATGTCACCTTGAGAATCACGCAGGACTGATTCAATCTGAGGACCAAATTCAATTTGGGTTGTGAGTTCTTTTTTTAGGAAATAATAAAATTTTTGTTCTACTGACGGATCAGGTGTTATTTTATAACCCAAAAACTTCGCTGCTTTTCTCGCTTTGTGATCAACGGATGAATCTTCAGTATAGCAATCATCTGTTTCTTTGAAAAATTCCTGGCAGAACATGACTGGTTGATGAACGATGGTTTTTGAAGGAAGTAGTTTCTTCGTCTGAGCATCGACAAACAACTCTGTATAGGAAAAAGATTTACCATCTGAAAAGGAATTCATGATGAGAGTACCGTTGACCATGTTCGCAGTTTTCATCTGCGATCTTCCCGTAATGATCACATCGACCAATTGCGGGGGCATTCGTTTCAAAAGTTCACCAAGAGGACTCTCAAGATTACAAACATCTGATTTTTCAGGTTCAAAATTAACTTTGCTTAAGGGAAGCTTCAATTCTTCAGCGATTTCTTCTCCACATTTTAGGCCTTGATGAGTCATCATCACAATCATCTCGGCGCCGAGAGACCGAAGGAGGCGAGCATTACGAAGAGTCGATTGAAGCATATTTTCGACATAAAGACCGACTCGATTATCAACAGGTGTTTGCTCAACAACATCATCAGGAAGTATCGCCATGATGCCAACCTTAACACCATTTATTTCCTTAATGAGGTAAGGCAAAGTTCCAGTCCAATCGACAACCTGAGCAGATTTTAAATCATAGAGATTGCTAAGAATGAGAGGAGCTTTGGAAGCGGCTGCAAAATCTTTCAAATAAGATTCAAGTGATTTATATTTATTAGGGAGCTTTTGATTAAAATCTCTTAGACCCAAAGTGAAACCATCATAACCAAGCACTGAATAGAAATCTTGGGTGTAACTGGCTTCATGACTTTGATCTGAAAAAATGTCCCCAGAATCGAGCATGAGAATTTGGCCATATTCCTGACGTAAGATTTTAAAATAACTACTAATGTAATCAACGCCACCCACTTTAATGGTTTGAGCGCCTTTATGATGCTGATCCTGAAATTCGATAATTTGATCAGAATATCTTCCATGTAGATCATTGGTTGAAGCAATTACAATTCTTCTTACTTTTTTAGAAGGCCTAGATTCACTCTTGTCTAGTTCCCGAGGCTCAGAGTAAAGTTGAGAATGACCTTTCGGGATTTGATTCACGAGAAGATTCTTGCGAAAAGAGCAAGTGGCCACTAAAAGTAACATGAGAAGATTTGAGATAGTCATGGGGCAAGTATACGCAAAGTCTTGATTTAGCACTAGGGCCGTGACGGATTGGACAATGAAACCCTAGAAAATTTTCACAGAAAAAGGATATTCAAATGAGAATAGTAGTGATTACAGGAGCGACTTCGGGGTTTGGAAAACTCATGGTCCAGTCATTTTTACAAGAAGGTGACTTCGTGATTGCAACGGGAAGAAACTTAAGCAACCGACAAAGCATTTTTTCAGCCGAAAGAGCCCTATTTGCAAATCGTTTGCTTGAACTAGATTTGGATGTCACTGATCATTCTCAAATACAAACCATTTTTAATCTTCTAGAGAATCAATTTTCAGGGATTGATATTCTCATCAATAATGCGGGCCATGGTCTTTTTGGACCCCTAGAGAATCTGAAGAGCGAAGACATTCGCCACCAAATGGAAGTTAATTTTTTTGGCACGGTGGAGGTGACTAAAACGTTGCTTCCTCTCTTGCGCGCGAAAAAAGCGAAAGTGTTTAATTTCTCTTCGGTCTTTGGATTTATGGGCTTTCCTCTTACAAGTCTTTATTGCGCCAGTAAATTTGCAGTTGAAGGTTTTAGTGAATCACTACGCATTGAGCTTGCACCCTACGGAGTCCAGGTGTGCCTGATTCAGCCAGGAGGATTTGAAACGGGATTCGGGCAAAATCTCATTTGGGGGGCAGATGCTGAAACTTCCCTTTATGGCACGCAAATTAAAAATTATCGTTCACTCCATGAGATGGTTTCTCGCAAGAAGGCACAAGATCCTATGGTGGTCGCCAGGGGGGTTCTAAGGCTTTCTCAAATGAAGCGAATTCCGATGCGAAAAGTGTTTGGACGAGATGGGGCGTTTAGCTATCTGATCAAGACCTTTCTGCCAGAAAAGATCTATTTTCTGATCATGGAATTTATCTTGTCGAAAGTTTTTCTGGCTAAAAAGACTTAATCTTGGCCAGTTTCGTATAGGAGTTTTCTAAAGCTATCAAGATTGAATCATACTCAGCCTGGCCTTGATGATAGCTTAAACTGATACGGATAACCCCACGTCCAGCATCATCATGAATCTTCATTGCTTTTAAAATGTCTGAAGTCTCAGGTTGATTATCTGAACAGGCAGCCGAAGTGGTGACAAAAATATTATGAGACTCAAGTTCTATTTGCACCGCTTGTCCATGAATGCCGGGATAACTCACTAATGTGGTACCGGCCAGTCGTGGAGCCTTTTCACCCATAATGACAATTTCTGGAAAAGCTCTCGTAAGTTTCATCTCAAAAGCTTCTCTGGCCCTATGAAGTTCTTTTAGATTGTTTTTATTTTCTTTAAAGTCATTTAAAGCAACCGCCAGAGTTTCTATTCCCAAATAGTTTTGTGTTCCGGCCCTTTTATCATGTTCCTGATGGCCACCAAAGATGTAAGCTTTGAGCTTTGTTGGTTGTGAAACAATCACGAAACCTGTTCCCGTGAGTGCACCCACTTTGTGACCAGAGCAAA
>CANFNX010000091.1 GCA_947448495.1 Bacteriovoracaceae bacterium
ACTCCTTTCCCTTCCATGACTGGTTTGCCAGCGAGGGCACCGATATCACCAAGACCAAGAACCGCTGTTCCATTTGAAAGAACTGCGACTAAGTTTCCTTTGGCCGTATACTTATAAACATCTTCAGGATTTTTTGCGATCTCAAGGCATGGGGCCGCAACACCTGGTGAATACGCCAAGCTTAAATCACGAGCTGTTAAGCATGGCTTAGTTGGAGTGACTTCAATTTTACCCGTACGTCCATGGGCATGATAATCGAGGGCCTGACGATATTTTTCTTCGGCCGACAAGGCTTCATTGTTCGTTGTGCTCACACGAGTTCCTTTTGTTACATATAGCTCTTAAAAGATGCCAAGAAGATAGCAGTTTTTCATCAGAAAGACATCAAATGCGCTCTGAGACATCGCTTAAGATTTTGATTTTTTTCTCAACAAAGAGGGGAGAAGGGGAGCAGTCGTCAGGAGAAGTCCTATATAGAACTCATCAATAGGGGCGATACTATATTTTTGATTTAGAAATTTCCATGACACGATACCGAAACATCCTATTGATACGGCCCAGCAAAAGGTTCTTTCTGATATTCGTCCTGGTAACCATTGGCCAACTAAAATGGGAAAAAGGAGGCAAGCTGCTGAAAAGCTGCCCAGAGTTTTCCAGACAGAAACAACATCCCCTTCAAATTGCGCTCCTAAAATAAGACTTAAGACGGCGACAAAGATGAGTGCCACATGGTGATGCCAAATTTTAAATTTATCTTTGAGTTGAAAAAAGTCGTAGCTGAGACATGTCGCTGCGTTGAAAAGATAGGAATCAAGCGTGGAAAGAATAGTGGCAAGAACACCGGAAAGAATCAATCCTCTGACTCCAGCTGGAACCACTTGCATGGAGAATTGCAGGTAGGCATTTTGCGGATTGGCCCCCGGTAAAATAGCTTTAGCGTAAAGAGCGCCTAAAGTCGTGCAACAGTCAAAAAGAAACCAAATGACTGTTGAAATGAGGAGTCCTTTTTTTGCCACTTTTTCTGACTCTGCAGCAAGACAGCGCTGATAAAAATTGGGGTCCACTAGCGTAGAAAGGGCGATAAATCCCCAGACAAATATAGTCGTTAAGCTTTCGCCTCCACTTATTTGTAAATGTGTTGGTGGCAGTTGATGGATAAGGTTTAAAGGGGAGCCAAACTCCATCCAAGCGAAGACCACAACTAAAAAAACACCCAAAATCATAAAAACAAATTGGACTAAATCAGAAAAAACAACCGCTCGAAAACCACCCCATAGCGACCACAAAGTGACGAGGGCAATTCCAATCGCAGTATTGAAAAAAAGGCTTCCTCCAAAAAGGGCCTGAAGGAAAAGTCCAAGGCTAATGGTATAGGCAAGAGGTAAAAGATTAAGAAAATTCAAACTGGCCGTGAGACGCTCAGCCTTGGGACCAAACAGTCCTCCTGCAAGTTCGGCGATCGTCATGGCTTCAAAGGAGCGAATTTTTTTGACCAGAAAAAAAGCAAAAATTAAATAGCTCGCGTACCAAAAGACTCCCTGAGTGAGAAAATTGTATATTCCTTTTTCAAAAGTCAGGGCAGTCACTCCGAAGATTCCCCCATACCAAGTGGCCACCATCGTGGCGACAAAAATAGGCAAGGTAAGTTTTCGGCCCATGAGTAAAAGTTCAAGAGTGCTATTCTTTTCAGAATCTGAGAGTTTTGATTTTAGGGATTGCCCGTATAAAACAGAAGCTAAAGTCGCTATTAAAACAAGAAAAAAGACCACCCAATCGAGGGGGGTAATAAATTGCAGTAATTCAGAGTGAGAAACCATAGCGTGATTATATGTTTTGGATTATCATTTTGCTATGAAATATGTTTGGATAATCGTGATTGTCGTGATCCTGGTGAGAATCGATGTCGTCTTGAGGTTTTTCGATAAAACGGCAAAAAAAATTGAATCCAATGAGACTCCAGAAATAAGCATTGAGGCGATTGGCCCTCAATCAGATCTGGTGCCTGTGGCAGCGGATCTCTCTCTCAAATCATCTCCCCTAAAGAAGTTTATAACGATGCTAGAGGATTTTCAGGCCACAGGTGATCCAGCGATTCAGTTCAGGGCCATAGAGTTTCTCCGCGCCAATCCGACTCTCTTTAATGACAATTTAAATAAGGAACTCGAAGGAGCTGTCTATAAATGGCGGGATCTTTTCCTCCAAAAGAATAAAAACAGCTATTCTTTTTTACTCGAAATCATGAAGCACACGAGGGGCGAAAATGCTCTGATGCTAAGAAAAGTGTTATCCATGGTGATTGACCTCGATCTAGCCGAATTTTTAAATTTCTATTCAAAATCAAGTGATGAGAATTGTCTGATCATGACAGACCTTGCTTTCCCCTTGCCAGATGAAGAGCGGTTTAATGAATTAAATGATCGTCTTCAAGCGCTAAACGCTTATATGGCCAGTGATAAGTTCTTACCAATGCTCAAGCCATTTGCAGATAAATGTCATCTTGTGCTTAAACTCCAAGTCGATAAAATGCGTATCGCTTATGAAAATTATGACCTACAGAATCCGCCACCCGTCTTAGATGAAGAAGGCAATCCGATCCCAGTGCCCCCGCCTGTTACTCCAGTGCCTCCTCTTTCACCAGGGACTCCTGAGCCACAAGCGAACACTCCGCCAACTGCTTCAATGCCGAACAATCCCCCATCAGTTCCGAGTCCTACACCGTGATTCAAATTGAAGGAGTCTCTAAAAGCTTTAGTACCCAGGTCCTATTTCAGGATTTGACGCTGACTCTTGGGAAAGGTGAACGAGTTGGGCTGGTCGGAAGAAATGGATCAGGTAAAACCACATTGTTTAAAATCCTTTTGGGTGAAGAGTTTGCTGACTCTGGCGAAGTGACGATACCCAAAAACTATCGGATAGGAACTCTTAAGCAGCATTTGCATTTTACACATTCAACCATCCTTGCAGAATGTATGACTGCCCTCCAAGGAGAGGCCCAGTATGATGAATACAAAGTAGAGAAAATGCTACATGGACTTGGATTTAAGACTGAAGATTTCCAGCGTCCACCATCAGATTTTTCTGGTGGCTACCAAATTCGTTTAAATTTAGCGAAAGTGTTATTAGCAGAGCCTGATTGCTTACTCCTCGATGAGCCCACAAATTATCTTGATATTGTTTCTATGAGATGGCTTTCAAAATTTCTACGATCCTTCCGAGGTGAGATGGTCATTATCACTCACGATCGTGGTTTTATGGACGAAGTTACGACTCATACCATGGGAATTTGGCGACAAAAAGTCGTGAAGATCAAAGGAAGTTCAGAGAAATATTTTGAACAAATTCTTGCTGAGGAAGAAATCTACGAGAAGACCCGTCAAAACAATGAGAAAAAGCGCAAAGATCTTGAGGAGTTTGTGACGCGATTTAAAGCGAAGGCTTCAAAGGCAACACAGGCCCAATCAAGATTAAAGTTATTAGAAAAAATGCCTGAATTAGAGGCCCTCGCTCTTGTTTCAACTTTAGATTTTGAATTTAACCATAAAGAATGTCCGGGCAAGATTCTTATGGAAGTAAAAGATGTTGGATTTGGTTATAGTGAGAAGAATCTTTTTGAACAAGTCAGTTTTCCCATTCTCAAGGGAGACAAAATCGCCATCATCGGTAAAAACGGGAAAGGTAAATCCACACTGCTTAATCTTTTGGCCAGTGAACTTGAATCTAAAACGGGAGAAATTTCTCAAAATGTGAATCTTCTTATCGGCCATTTTGGGCAAACGAATATAAATCGGTTAGACCTTGAACGTACGATAGAAGAGGAGGTCGCTTCGGTTGATATGACTCTACCTCTCCAGCGTGTGAGAAGCCTTTGTGGTACCATGATGTTTACCGGTGATCTTGCCAAAAAAAAGATCAAGGTTCTATCGGGTGGAGAGAGGGCACGAGTTCTGCTCGCCAAACTTTTGGCCAAGCCCAGTAACCTTTTGCTGCTGGATGAACCAACAAACCATTTGGACCAAGAGTCTGTTGAGTCCTTGACATTGGAGCTTCAAAATTATCCGGGGGCCGTCGTTATTGTCACTCACTCAGAAGCGATGATTAGAGAGGTGGCAACGAAACTTATTGTGTTCCATCATGATAAATTGGAGTTCCTGAATATTACCTACGATGACTTCCTCTCAAAAATAGGCTGGGAAGAGGATCAAGAAGTTGAAGTTGAAAAAACAAAGGAAAAGCCCAATCGTCAGGAGTATAAACGTTTACGTTCAGATCTTATCATTGAGCGTGGACGCGAACTCAACCCTCTCAAAAAGAAAATGGAGAGTCTTGAAAAAGAGATTGTGAAATTAGAAAGTGAACAAGAAAAACTTGAATCAGATATGATCCAGTTAGCTGAAAAAGGCGATTCAAAAAAAATCCAGGAGTCTTCTCAGCGTTTAGGAATCGTGAAAAATTCTATTGATGATTTATTTGAGCAGCTAACGGATATTTCCCTTAAGCATGATGATCTTTATGCTCATTTTGAATTAAGATTAAAATCATTAGAAGATTAGCGGATCTGCCTAACAGTTTCTAAAACTTGCTTGAGAAGCTCGTCCTGCCACCCCATTCTTCCTGTTGTTACGTCAGGTTGTTCAAAGCTTGCTTCCATTCTTCTTAAGATTGAATTGTTTTTCAGGAGAATGATTGTCGGAACTTTTTGAATTTGAAATTGTGAAATAATCTGATAATTTTCAAAATAAGTATTAAATCCAACGACTTTGAGATTCGGTGAAAAACTAGGTACAAAATAATCTAATTTTTTTTCAAACAGGAAGCAAGATCGATCAGGCACGGTCCATTCAAGACAACTGTTATTTGAAAACACCATCAGCACGAATTTATCTGAATCCTGAACTTCTGTACGATAATCGAAATCCGAAATATAAGGGAAATTTTTAGTTGGGTAAGTTATTTCTGCAGACCAAGACGAATAGGCGAAGAGCATGGCCAAAAGGATAAGAAAACCTTTCATAAAAAACCCCATTTAAATTTTGGGTGAATTTCTCAAAAGTGTTCAATCTCGGCAAGCTGTCTGTAAATTATTCAAAGCTTAAAAGGATTAATCCTATTCGCGGCAAAGTAAAACCAAGTCGTTCCGGCGACTGAAGAAAGTGTTGTGAAATCGGGATTTTCACTTGAGGTGGCATAGGCCACTCCACCATCGTCTTTAATCATCTTCTTTATTTCAGTGAGCAGGTCTTCGGGTGATTGATTCTGACATTTTAATGTCTCAGCGGAGGAAGAGTTGATTTTCATCATGGCGAGAATTTGTCCCGCAGAGCCCTCAGACCAGACAAATTTATATTGAGATTTCCTGTTGGTGGGTTTGGTATCCATAAAGCCCTTAATTCCATCATGCTCGACCAGAAATTTATCACAATTTAAGCTTAACGCTTCCTTTGCATTCAACTCTTGCAAAGTCTTTTCATCAAGAGCGAGCAGACTCCAGGTTTGGTTATCTAAATACAGTTCCTGTTTGTTGATAACACTTGTTTTTAAATTGGCGCCTGACCAAAAATGGTTACGTGAAGAGTCCCACAAGGCGATGATAAATTTCTTCAGGCGAACAGAGATCTTCTCATAACTATGGTCGTTATTAATTTTTCCAAAATGAGAAAAAGCTGCATAGGCATCTAAATTATGCTCAAGGGCCGCAACTTCATTTTCTTCCCATGGTGTTGACTTGATGTCCGCTGGGGCAAATCGAATAGCATGGACTTTATGAAATCCTAACTCTACTTCTCTTATTTCCGATGCAAGATAATCTAAAATCCGGATATTGAAGGATTTGAATTCATTGCTGTGAAATTGATGTTGGTAAGTCACTGCTGCAAGTGCAACCCATGCAATGGCACCAGCAAATCGTTTATCACCCTCAGAGGGGTAAGGAGATTTTCCATCTAGGTAATAAGAAAAGTAAAGAGAGCCATCAGGATTTTGAAGATCTGAAAGGGCCCTTAAGAGGCGACGGGCCTCTACTTGATTTTTTTCTTTCGTAAAAGTGATGATAGCGAGGGCCTGATCATAAATGTAGCTTTGAGAGTGTTGAGGAAAACTTTTAATCAGTGATCCATGGGAATTTAAAGAATAGATGCGGGACTTTAGATTACTCACCAAAGTGGTATTTGTTTGGGCCCAAGTGGACAGCCCCATGGTGAATAAAATAGCTATGAATAGGCTTTGGCCCATCATAAAAGTTCCCCTAGCAACCGATGTTTAGAGTCTTTTCGTCAGGTATTAAGAAAACTTTAGTAATTTAGTTGGCTTGACGCAAAATTAGGTGCTTATGAGTTTTTTGTAATACCGGGAGCTGTCTGAGAGCTTTTCTAGATAGGGGCGAATATCTGCTTGCTGGCCGACCGGCAGCAGATGAAGAGGATAAATATGTTCCTCAGGGACATAGCGAAAAGTGAAATTGATTCTTCGAGTTTTAAAATTCTCTATTTCTGGTCCAATTTTTTCGTTTCTTTTATCTTCGACCCTTTGTACGCGATGAAAAGTTTTCGATTTCCATTTTTCGCCAGCAAAAATTTGCAGACTCGAGTCCTCAAGCCACTGAGAAAACACCATGTTCTCGTCTCCTAACTGTGATTTACCATTCACGAATTGAAAGAGAGCTCGATCTCCCAATGAGAGGGACGCGACTGGACCAGGTTCAAAATCTTTATGCTCGCCAACTCGGGCCCGGTCCACCCACTTTCCTTCTTCCAGTTTTGATCCATAGAAATTGATGAGGCAGGTGTTGAGTTTCCACTTTTCAGGAATAAAACTTTTTGGCAGGCGTTTTTTTGCGATAAATTCGATCCGGTCTACTATCTGCTGTAAGTGTTTTGGATAGGGCTCTGCCTTTAAGCAACGATGAAGAATTCCTTTGGGCGGATGATAATAGTCGAGACAAGCAAATTGCCAGTTCCCCAACCAGTAGACAGGTCTGAGGAGGGGGCGCTGTTGGTCTCCCTCGGGGGGAGGGTTATTTTCTGAAAATCGCATCTCCCATAGAGGCGCCAGAGTGCTAAGCCATGCGAGGAGATCCGCCCGATCCTTACGGTCGATAAAGGGGAATTGGTAATGGAGCCCCGTGGGCAGAGGTGCATTTTTCATAAGTCCTGGAAGAGAACCTACAATGAGACCTTATCTGGGTCAAAAGACCTTGTAAAAAGGTGGTAGTAACACCCACGAAAGGGAGTTTTGAGGTATAAAAAAGCCTATGAATATGTCATTGGCAGCTGAAAACGATATTTTTCAGATTTCTCAACTTTATTTTGATGTCTATCAAGGGACCTATCCCGATCCCATGATGAAAGACTTTGCACAAATAAAAAATTTCATCAACTCTCGCCATGGATTTTGGTTTATCTCCAAGAATGATGAGGGGATGATTATTGCCTCCGTTCTTGCTTGTTATGATGAGGAAAACTTAATTGCTAAAGCCTTTGGAGCTGTCGTTAGGGATCAGTACCGTGGACAAGGAATTATGGAGTCTTTGCTGGCTTTTGGTATTCATTATTTAACTTATGAGACCAAGGGTGTGGATGTTATTTACTCCACGACTAGAACGGTGAATGAAGCTGCCCAAACATTGACTGAGAAATTAGGCTTCAAGAAGTTAGGAATTTTTCCTAATGCTCATAGAACGAATGATTATGAGACTCATTGTCTCGCTGCGATCGTAACTCCGAGGGCCATCGAAAAGAGATATAAATCCTATAAGCTACATCATCAATTAGAATCCCTCTACTCGATTGTGAATACAGAATTGAATCTTGGTGAGCTTGAGGCCATTGTTCCAGAAACTCCTAGCAAAAGTCTCATGCTGGCCGATGATCTAGAAGTGGTCCAGTCTCCTAAATTTGTTTCTTACCGATATTCCACATTGAAAGCTGAGAAACAGCTGGAGTTTGAGTTCTTTCCGTTTCACCAACCAAATCTCATGATTATCTCACCTAATCAATCAATAGAACTTTTCTGTCACCTGAGTCCCGCAGATGGATATTGTGTGATTATTGGTGGGAAAATGCCTGGAAATTTAAATTTTACTGATCTTTTCTTAAGGTCCAATAAGCTTCTTCGAGATGCAGGGGCCCGTTATATAGAAGTGATAGTCAGGGCCGATCGTCCTAAAATTCTCGAAAGTATTATGAAAGCCAAGTTCATTCCCTGTGGATTTTTTCCGGCTTTTCAGTTGATCAATAATCAGCGCTATGACTTTCTCGTTTTGAGTCGATCCTTTGAAGTCTTTGATTTTCAAAATGTTAAGCTGAAAGGTTTAAATCAAGTTTATCTTGAAGAGTACTTTAAAGCTTGGAAGAGTATGTCCCTTAATCCAAAACTTCTGAATGTATGAGCACTCATCCTGCGACTCAAGCTTTACTTGCCTCTCATCCTTTTGAGTTTTCTCAGTTCAATAAGGATCTTTTTTTAAAAAGCTTCCAAGAAAATGCTTTTTATCATTATGATCATCATGACTTCACAAAAAAACTTTGGGACAAACTTGGTTTTCATCCAAGTCAGCTAAAAACGGAAAAAGATTTGGAGCTCGTTCCCGGAACCATGGTGCATTTATTTAAAGAGCACGAACTATGTTCAGTCCCCAAAGAGGAGCTGGCACTTGTTTTGACGAGTTCAGGAACGGGGGGCCAAAAGTCTCAACAGTTTTTAAGTCAGGAGAGTCTGGATAATGTGAAAAAGCTTGCCTTGACCATCCATCAAGCACTAGGAATGGCGAGCGAGAAAAAATATAACTACCTTTGCTTTACGTACGATCCTGCTGTGGCCAATGATCTGGGAACGGCTTTCACTGATGAGCTCCTCACCAATTTTACCGGCAAAAACGAAGTTTATTACGCCATTCAATGGGAATCGACGAAAAACCAATTTGAATTAAACGAGAAGGGTGTCGTGGAGACCCTCAAGCGTTTTGCAACATCGGATATTCCAACTCGCATTTTAGGATTTCCCGCTCTGCTTTTTGAGATGATCGAAAAATACCAGCTGAACCTCAATCTAGGAAAGGATTCTTGGCTGCAGACCGGTGGAGGTTGGAAGGGAAAAGCTGAAAAAGAAATTCCTAAAAAAGAATTTCGCGAATATATCCAAGAACGTCTTGGGATTCCAACTCAAAATCAGCGAGATCTGTTTGGCATGGTTGAACACGGCATTCCTTATGTGGATTGCGCGAAAGGAAATCTCCATATTCCAAATTACGCTCGAGTCTATGTGCGAGGCCCGAAAGATTTAAGTCTTCTTCCCAAGGGGGAAAAAGGCTTACTTCATTTTTTATGTTCCTATAACTTTAGTTATCCCGCTTCTAGTCTTTTGACGACAGATTATGGACGCCTAGGAAGTTGCGACTGTGGTCTAGAGGGTGACACTCTTATTCTTGAAGGCCGAGCGGGTGTGAGTAAACATAAAGGTTGCGCTTTAAAGGCGCTCGAATTGATAAAGGCTTAGTATGTATTGGTTTGGAGCGAAGGTCGACAATCAAGACTGGATGAGTGAAGAGAATTGGAAGTCTCTCACGCAAACCAAGCTCGAGTTCGCGCAAACTCCTATTGAAGATATTCTCTCGTTATTGGATGTATTCGCCCAAGAATGGAAACCTGGCTCGAGCAGTTTTGAAGAGGCGATTCCTGAGCTTATTCTGGAGTCGGATTTTTCTGAAGCCGAAGTGAGATCCACTTTGGCGATTTTACCGAAGTTGCTCTCAAAAGAAAGTTTAGAGGCCAGAATCCGAGCAGAGTTCACCAATGAAAAAGTTCTTAACGGTTTTACGAAGCTCCCTCATCAGACGGGTCTTGTACGGGCGATTCCCCAGGGGCCCGTGCTCCACGTGACCGCCGGGAACGTTTTTTTAAGTAGTATCGATTCGCTGATCATGGGATTTTTGACTAAGAATATTTCAATTTTAAAAGTCAGTAGCTCAAATACTTTTTTCCCTTTGTTCTTTGCCAAAAAACTCCAGATCCTAGACAAGAATAAGATTCTTAGCAACAAGTTTGCCATTCTCCATTGGAAAGGTGGAGATGAGGTCACTGAAACTTTTATTAAGTCTAAGGTTCAGCTGATTGTGGCCTGGGGTGGAGAGGAGATGATTCAGGCCTATCAGAAGAATCTCCCTCATCAGGTGAAGCTGATTGATTTTGGACCTAAGATTTCTCTGCAAGTTATAACGAAAAAATCACTTGAGAATAAAAGCTTAAATAAAGTTGCTGAAGCGGTTGTGAGAGATATTATTCCTTGGGATCAAGGGGCCTGTGCCTCTCCACAAAATCTCTATATTCAAGAGGGGATTGATGAACAGAATCTGATGGATGCTATTGACCAAGCCTTTCTTGCGTCACCAAAGCGTGGAGTTGTTTCAGATGATGAAGCGGTCGAAATCTTAAAAGAAACTTATCGGGGCTATTATTCTGAGCTAATGGAGGGGGGAGCTGTCATTACAAAGAATGAACACCTCATTCACCTTGAAGAAAATAAATTTTTAAAACCTTCTCCGCTGGGACGCTCTCTGATTTTGAAGCGTTTTTCTGATGCACAGGATTTATATCAACATATAGAACCGTTTTCTTATTATTTACAATCTTGTTCTTATCTATTTGATGAGAATGAAAAAAATGAGTTCTTGAACATTTTAAGTTTATCTGGCCTTAAGCGATTTGCCCCACTCGGTACTGTCACCTATGGAATGGACGGGGCCCCTCATGATGGAAAATTTGTTTTAAGAGAGTTGGTTCATTTTATTGGGGATGAGCTCCGGGTTCAGGATTATGGCGAGGCAATATCGACTCTTCAAACCTCGACCAAGTTAAAAGAGCGATTTGAAAATCATCGTCATCCTCAAGGTTATGTTTTCTCTTCCGGTGGAACCACCGGAGATCCAAAGTATGTGCATTTTAGTTATGAAGAGTTTGAGTTGTCGGCAGAAATGCTGGCACAGAATTTTCGTGCTCAGGGGATTAAGCCGGGCATGACAGTCGCCAACCTGTTTGTTGCGGGAAATCTCTGGTCATCATTTTTAGCGGTCGAGAAAGCCTTGGAAAAAATAGGAGCGATACAATTACCCATTGGTGGCCTGTGTCCAAGTGAAAATATTCTGACTTATTTAAATAAATTTAAACCTGATGTGGTGATGGGCATTCCTTCACTACTCGTCATGAATGCTGAGCAAGCTGTAGGACTAGGGATTGATCTAAAAATCAAAAAAGTATTTTACGCTGGTGAGGCGATGTCTGAAACTCGCCGGGAGTTTTTAAAGAAAACTTGGGGAACGGATTATTTTGGGTCGGCCGGGTATGCCAGTGTGGATGCGGGAGTGATTGGCTATCAGTGTCTGCACTGTGGGCCTGGAGAGCATCATCTTTTTACTGACCTCGTTGATCTAAAAGTGGTTGAGGGAGAAGGGATTGTGACCTCACTCACTCGCAGCTCGATGAATATCAAAAATTACGCCACTGGAGACCGCATAGAATGGGTCGATGGCACGTGCGAGTGTGGGCGTGGAGATAGGAAGTTTAAACTTCTCGGTCGAATCGATAACCTGATTCAGATTTGGTCTTGTCGACTTTTATTAAGTGATATCGAAAAAACTCTTAAAAATTTAGACCCCGAGATCCTTTCTTTTCAAGTTCAGTTGACGGAAGTTTCAAGTGAGCAAGGAGTTGAAGAGAAAATGGAACTCCTTTTCGAGTCTACCCCTGGCAAAGACTTAGACTCTAAACTTTTAAAAAAAGAGATTTATAAGAACTCACGTGATCTTCGGGATACCATTCCGCTTGAAAGCTTTGAGGCGCGAATGACAATATCTCCAGTTTCGCATGGATCTATTAAGAGAAATTCGCGTACGGGAAAAATAAGCGTTATTCTTGATCGGCGTCAGTAAATTTAAAAAAATCTAAGAGAGCGACCGGAAGGGGAATCTTGTCCCAATAAAGAGAGTATTTCTTTTTCAGATTCTCATTCTCAAGAGCTTCTGCCGCCGCAAAAGCCTCTTCCCTTTTTTCAAGAGTCTCTTTTTCCGAAAAACAAAATTCTCCGGCTTTTTCTTTTTCATGATGGGCATTGAAAGCGAGGCAGCCAAAAGGTTTCACTTCAACCGGAAGAGGACACCCTAATTCTTTGTGATTAAAGAAGGGACATGTATACGTTCGACGTAAAAAAGATTTTTTACCATTTCCAAGAGATTGATCTAGTCGATAGGTGCGAACAGTTTCTTCGAGCCTTGTTTTGAGTTCCTGGTCAAACTGACCTTGGTTTTTTAAAAAACTGTAAAGCTCGAAGGCCTCAACAGGTGTGACCATCATAGAATTGGCCTCATAGGTACAACATGTTCCCTGGCAGTCGCGACAGTTGAGTCCGGATTTATCGAGCTCCTGCATGCGATCAATAAGGATTTGGCGTCTTTGATTACTTCCCATAGGGGCAAATTAAGGTGGCAGGCCCCATTCGTCAATAAGTCCAAGTTATAATTCGATTAATGCGGCACGTCTGAGTAAAATTTGTTTTCGTGTTTAAGGTTTACGAAAAAGCTCAGATTTAGTAGAAAAGGGGTTCGCAAATTTTTTAATTTCTTAGGGAGATCAGCATGATGGAGTCTTGGTTGAACGTGTGGGTAAAAACCCCAGTGATCTTTGGATTGGTGGCACTGATTGTTGCTGCTTACTTCTATGCCAAAGTTATGAAGCTAGGTAAGGGAACAGAAACAATGGAGCGCATCGCGGGATATATCCGTGAAGGTGCTATGGCCTTCTTGTTCACTCAGTATAAGACACTTGCCGTATTCGGTGCAGTGGTTGCGATTTTAATTGGTGTCTCACTAGGCCCTATCGCAGCAGGTTCATTCGTTCTTGGTGCTTTCCTTTCACTCCTTGCTGGTTTCATTGGTATGAAAGCTGCAACGTATGCCAACGTTAAAACAACTCAAGCTGCTCGCTCAGGTGTAAAAGCTTCAGCACTTCTTACTGCCCTTGATGGTGGTGCGGTGATGGGTCTTTCGGTAGCTGGTCTTGGTGCAATCGGGCTTGGAGTTCTTTATATTTATTTCAAAGACGCTGATGATAAAGTTCTTTCATCAGTTCTTCACTCTTTCGCAGTAGGTGCTTCATCGATCGCTCTTTTTGCTCGAATTGGTGGTGGTATCTATACGAAGGCTGCTGACGTAGGTTCAGATATTGCTGGTAA
>CANFNX010000092.1 GCA_947448495.1 Bacteriovoracaceae bacterium
ACGACATCCCTTCAGGAGAATATCTTAATTCTTACAAGCAATTTTTTCTAAACTATCAAGATGGCTCTCACTATCGTGACTCTAACACCACCACTCAAGTTATTGATTCAGGAGAGGCAAGTAGCGAAGCTCGCATCAAGATGGACTTAGTGGATAAAGGGCAACTGGAAGATTACTCAAATCAATCTTTTAGCTTGGGAGCAATTTACCCTTATGGAACAAGCTATAGAACAGAAATCACTTTAAGTAATATTGGAACCAAGCCTATTCCTTATCTCGCTTTTCAGGGGAATACATCACTGGTTAAGCAGTATTTAGGATTCAAAGTGGTCCCGACTCAAGTTTCAAAACTTAATTCTTCAACTGTGGACTGCTATAACCTCGTAGATTTTTACCATGATCCTCAAAATGCTGCGACCTCTACCCGTGCTTCTGTCATGGCCCGAGGTCCCAATAATGGTCTTGGCAATCCCGTGCTTTGGAATCAGCTTCCCGTAGATACAGATTGTATTATGACTCTGGAATACTTCACTCCCATCAAGTCTCTTACCACCAGTCTGACTACCAATGGTATAAATGCATCGGGCGAGATCAGTCGTCTCCCTCAGGCCTCTGGTATGGATTTTGTCACTCAACTCAATTTTTACCCTAGTTTTATGTTTGGGGCCTACGATGGTGACTTAACCGATCCAAAAGCTGTTGGAAGTGGTGACTATTATCAAGATTTTGGCCGCTACTCCCTAGGCCTAGAAATAAAATCAGCTTCATCTTTGGCAGCTCCTGGACGACTAGCGATTTATCATCCGCGTCCTATGGCGAGTGCGATGATTTATCGAAAAGGCTGGAACCGCTCAAATCTCTATGATGAAACCAACAATCTTATTTTGAGTGCGTCCACCGTCCCTGAGGCTTGGTTCTATTCCGATACCTCCGAGCAATACACCAATCAAACTTTTACGGGTTATGTCGCGGATATTTTCAAGGGAAATACATCTCAAAGCTTTTTTCCATCTGGTTTAGGGATTGATCCCTCGAACTATGATTATGTTTACTACATGGGTTCTATACCAAGCGGAAAATCTCTTAGAGGGAGAATCATTTTGGGTAATGCCGGCGTAAGTTACGCCCTGGTGAAAAGCCAATCGATATCAAGTCCTGCGAACTTCTCAAATGATCTAACCATCCCTACTCCCAACGGGCTCAATCTCGCCCGAGTCTCAAGTCTTAGCCTGGGAGCAGTAACGGGTGGGACTTCCGTTCAATTCACTTTTGCCAATGCCTCAAACCCAGGAGTTTATTCAGCTGTATGGACGCTTAATTATGAGGATAGTAGCTATGATTCTTTAGGTCCTTACTACTTACCTCTTCCCACTCCAGATCCCAGAACAAAAAAACTCAAAACGAGAACGATTCTTGTTGTTGCCGAAGTTTCTAATAGCGCTCCAGAAATTAAACTCGAAGCACAAGACTATGATATTTCCACTGATGATTTAAATCCGGCGGTAGAAACACTCAATACAACCAAAACAGTTGTCCCTTTAACTTTTGCGGAATCTGCGAGTGCCACCACAGATGTGCAAATTTTTAGTTCGATTAAAATCCCTAAACCGGCCAATAAAGATACTTACGTCAAAAAACGATTCACTTTCAGTAACCCTTCATCAACCACAAGCATTGATAGGATTAAAATCTTTTTTAGAAAATCCTCAGCGTCCATGGCCAAATCAACCCTTGAGATGAGTCCGACTCTTTATACTTGCATGAAGGTGGAAACCAAAACCAATTCTGCACTAGCGCCAAAGAATAGTAATGGGGTAAATCAACCCATGTGTCAATCAACCTGTACGGACGCAGAATTCACTCTCGCTCCTGGACAATCTTGCTATATCGAGATCCGCTATCAACCGGCCAGTACCGATGTCCTCACCCCTGCGACTCTCACTGTCTTGCATGGCAATGGAGTGAATCGGTATGTTCATCGAAACATTGACTTAAGCTTTGAGCCTCAGGATCCAGCTTCATTGGCGATTTCAGCTCCGACGGGTCTTACAAATGCCAACATCCCTTGGGCATCTAAAGAAATCAACATCGGAACGTTTGAACAGACCGCCCAACCACACATCATAACCTTTAGTTCACCATCTACTGCAACGACAGGTTATCGCATGTTGCGCATTAACAATCCTTCCACTGTTAAAGCCTCTTTTCTAAGAACTTATCAAGACAATATTTATAAATCGTCTAATCCGAATGTTTCTGAATCTGACCTACGCCAGCAAGTGCCTCCGACAACTTCCTACACCAGCCTGGCCGGATATAATTTCACATTGATCTACAATAAACCGAATCTCCAGCTTTATGCTTCAAAAGAGTGTTTAGTGGGAGATGATACGGGTCTTTGGTATCAAAAAGGTTTTACCGGTTCAAACTGCTACATTATCCCGAAATTAATTCTTGATATTAACTATATTAACCGCGAGATTTCTCCGACATCGACCACCCTTTCAGCTACAGAGTGGGCGCAATTTGCCTTGAGAATCCCTTACTACAATAGTTATCGCTCATCTGTGGGCTACCTTTCATTTCACTTTAAAGGCTTCATGAATCCAAGCTACTCCACCATCGCCTCATCAGCGCAATCGGGAGTCAACTTCTATCAAACTGTCAGCTCAACCAGTTCTAATGGTGGAGAGATTAAATTTAAGTGGACGGATGTGAATGCCCGTAATGCATCAACTCTTGGGAATATTGTCAAATACCGTGTAATCTATGCCGACAATCTTGCCGCGGTAAATAAAGTTTTCCCTGATAATACTGTGGCCCATGTTGATTACCCAGTTGCTCAATCCGGTCTTTACCAGCTGACTCATAACCCAAATGTGGGTTACAAAAAATTCATGTATTACAGAATTTTTCCGGTTCGCTACAATTCTGCATTCACGAAAGGTTGGGGAGATTTACCCCCAGGTCATTATTTATCAGATGCTTCGATTCCGGCGATCTCTCTTGTTATTCCGGATACGAACTCTATTTATTACCATGGAACATCCGTTGCTGGTCAGGGGCGCTTCCTGATCGAAAAAGGTGTCATTGATTCAACTTGGAATAATCTCGTGAATGCGAGATCCAAATGTACTGGCCGCTCAGCTGTACAGATTTCAACTGCCAAAACCAGTACCAGTTCTTATCGTTATGCCATGATTACAAAACCCGTTTGGGATGCCATTTTATCTCGCCCACTAGATGGATCCTCTTATGACACCACAACGGCCCAATTATGGGTCGATAATTCAAACGTCCTTTTATCTTCGGCTTTCACCGGAAAAACAGGCTACAATTCGGCACTCGAAATGAGCTGTTTAACAACAGACCCTATCTGTTGGTGGAAAAAACCGGCCTCTAGTTGTGGAACAAATTGCTCTGGCTCTCTGGTGGTCGGACGCTTTCTCAACCATGCCGGCTGGACTGCCTATGTGGACAGCACTTTTACTGCGGGCGGCGCGCGCTGCTATATTCAACTTTAAAAAAAAGCTTTAAGGCCTTATTCTTAAAGAGTGAAATCGACACTCTTGGTCTTATTATTCATCCTCTCCTCTTTCGTTGTTGCACAAACACAGACGGAGGATCTGCCGTATCTTTTTATCGCCCCGATTGAAAGCCCCCAGTCGTTTTCTGATATTGAAAAACAAACGATTCATAAAATTATTGTCAGGGCCTGTACCAAACAAACACTTTATCAATTACTGATTGGCCGAACAGAATTCGACAAGAAACTCAAGTGGGATCTGCATCGCCTCAATGTCCAGATTCGCTCTAAAAATGAGGAATATGAAATCACGGCAGAACTTAAAGATGGCCGTAAGGAAAAAATCTACAACCACATTCAAGAAGGCCATATTCTTCGCCTCGATTTATATCGAAGATTAGAAGAAATCTTAAATCAACTTTTCAACCTTCCTACGACTGAAAAATTATCAGAGTCTAGGCCCAAACCACCGAAGACTCAATCAGCTCAACTTTTTCAACTGCCCCCAGAGTCTGAGACAGCATCCGTAAATTTTCGAGAACGGATCATGAATTTACAAAGTGGTGTGCAAAACGCTTTTGAATTGGCCAAGGCCGAAAAAGAAAAGCCAAAACAACTCCCCTCCAGCGGAACAAATAATTCTGAATCAAAAACCAGTGAAACCAATAAGGCCAACTCGGAGTCCATTTCCAAAGGAGATGAAGCCGTTGACCTCCCCATTCCCTTTCCCCCAAAATCAAGTCTTCCGCTCGATATTGGTCACGCCATGAGAGTGGGCTATTATCAAGTCAATACAAACTCCAAAGATAATGCCCTCAATACAGATTCCCATCCGAAATACTTACTCGTCGACTATGAGTATGCGCGCAATCTCTCACATCAATCGAAGTTTTATCACCACATCAATCTGCGCTATGGAAAAACGTTGAATAAACAAGAAAAGGAATTCGCCCCATATACGGGTGGCGCCTACTATATGGGCTATTTTGTTCAAAGATTCAGTTGGATGCCTAAACTAGGCTTAGAAATGGATACCATCAGTTTTAAAAATTTACCCGTCATCGGCCGCGGCTTACAGATCGCGAATAACCGAATCCTATGGGCGCAGATTGCTTCCGTGAATAATTTTGAACTCTCCTGGCTGAAATTCAGGATCTCGCTCGCCTACAATATTCCTCTGATGCTCTCGTCAGGCTATAAAGGTCTTGATCAAAATCCTCACCTATCGGGTTCAAAGTATAACGTAACCTTTGCTGTATTGAATGTTTTCAGAAATTTTCATCTTGAGATAAACTATTTTAAATCTGCCTTAACAGCAACATCCGTTCGAGAAATCTACTTTGATACCCAGGGAGCAGGGATTAATGCATTTTATATCTTTTAGTATTTTTCTTTTTCTCCTTTTACCTTCCTCGCTCTGGGCGGGAGAAAAGATTGAAGAAGAAATTTCTTATAATATCGGAATGGTGAATGCCTCTTTTGTCGAGAATCAGACCTCTTTAACTGGTAAAAACGTCACGACACCCGCCAGTGGAAGTGTCTCAAGCATCAGTGGCCAAATGAGTTATAAATTTGCCCCTGGTCTCTCCAACTCTTATTATTTCAATGGAACCTTTCCTTTACTCCCAAATCCTCAGGGTTCCTATTTTGGGGCGCATATTGGTTCCGAATTTTACTTTGGAACATCCTCGGGCTCTAAGGTGAATTACATTAATTCCGGAACGAGTATCAAGCTTAAACCAAAGAATCTGTATTTTTGGAGTTTGGAGGGAGGCCTTGGCTATTTAGTCTATGAAACTCTCACCGCCAAGAAGAGTGACCTACTCTTGGATATTGGGGCCAATCTCGGATTACTTTATTCCATCTCGGCCAAGTGGAGACTGAGGGCCACCGCCGGTGTCGCTCGAGGGACAGGGGTCGCTACCACCACACTGGAAATAAAACCGTTCGTAGGTCTCGTCTTTTTTATGGATTAGAGGCAGAGGGCTTCATTCGAAAGAGCTCTTCAACTGTATCTTCAATCGTCCTGAGCATATCTTGCTTTTTCACATGAGATTTTCGAACTTTCCCGAGAAGGATCTTTTTGTTTTCATCGATGAGAGTTGCTGTAATTTGCAAATCCTGCTCCTTGCCCTCAAGGACGAGGCTCACATGGGAGACATCTAACTTCGCTTCAGTCGCGACACCAATCGCCCCCATCGACACCTGAAAGAGGGTTTGCTTGGTACAACTTTTCAGCATTATTTTTTCTATTTGTCGTTTATCAATATCATTTAAGGCGATAGACGATTGAACGGGATTAAGGACAAGATATTTTTTGGGGCCAAGCTCAATATCATCTTGGGCCCCAACGAAAAAAGAGTTAAGTAAAAAAAAGGCAAAGGCCCAAAACTTCATGCATTCGCCGAGACATTGGATAAGATTGTTTCTAATTGACTTCTATTCTCAAAACTCAATGTAACATCCAATCCCTTAATTGTTCCCACCTGTTTAAATTGGAAATCAATCATCGGCTGACAGATCGCATATTTAGTTTCAAGGATGGAAAAACGTCTTAAAAAATCTCGCGCCGTAGCATGATTTTCTAAGGCATCAGATCTGAAGTTATTGAGAAAACAGCTGATCGTAAATTTATTCGCTGATTCGTCCGTGCGCAGATAAAGTCCATCCACATCAGAATCATCTTTAACCATATGGTGACAACCCATCATAAATTCTTTGAGCATTCCTTCCAAGCGATCTGACTCAATAAAGCAGTCTGAAAGATCAGGCTTAAAATTGAGATCGAGGAATTTGCCTGAGACCTTAAATAGATAACCCATTTTCACTGCTAACTCGGCTACCGACTGATTCACATCTCCGAAGTCACTCTGAGGGGCGACTTCAAGTAAAGAGGAAATCTCCGTGGTATCAATAAGATGTTCAAGATGTTTGTTCGAAACTAATTTAGGCTTGAGTTGAATGAGGGTATTTTTCTTACCGCTCTTATAAGCTAACTCACTTAATTCTACTGTATAAGTGAGGCCATCAAATTTGAATTCCACTTCCTCGCCAGGTCCTCCTCTCAACATCTCTTGAAGATTCGTGAGAGTAAACTGAGACTTCTCTGACTTTTTATTCTGCCAAACGACATTAAGATTTTGATCTACCATCACAAGTGGATAATCAAGCTCTGACATAATTCGTTTGAAGGTAGGGTTAATTAATTCTTGATTGTCTGAAACCTGAGATTTTTTCCCCCATGTTTGCACCACCATCGCTAGCGCCAAGAGCCCGGCCCAAAGACCCATGACTTTTCCCCATGGTGTATTTGTTGTCACTGGCGTTGATTCATGAAGCTGCATTTCTTTCGTGATGGAGATTTGGCCTAACTCGTTTTGGATATTGGCCAGATCACTCTGCCAAGGATTCTCAGTCGCAGTTTTAGCAGTTTTGGCAACTTCCTTAACTTCATTGACTAAAAGAGGTGAGCGGAGATTTTCCAAAAGACGTGTCGCCTCTGTTTTAATCGTTTCTGAAAAGTGTAAACGAGCGATCATTTTCTTGTGGTAGTCAATTTTCTTATCTATTTCCTGGTTAAGCCTCGCCACATCTTGTTGGCTTACTCCCGTCATACGATCAAGAGACGTTTTAAATGCATTTTGAAGCTCATATCGGTAAAGCACCTGATTCGATCTCAGATACGAAAAGAGAGCACTCATACCATTGGCAAAAGATTCTCGTCCGGATATCGACTGGGTAACACTCACGACCTCTTGAGGTTGCGCCGGCTTCTGCTCCAGCGCCTTTTGAATAAGAGTCTGGGCCCTTTGTAATGCCGAGGCATTCAAGGATTCATAGCTGATGGTTTTGACATCTGTCTGTGGCCCTTGATTTTGATTCGTCGTCAGAATCAGATAAGTTCCAACTTGCCCTAAAACGAAAAGACCTAGTAGATATTTCATAAATCGCTTCCCTTGTATCGAGCTTCAAGATTTCTCAAATCAACCTCAAGGGTGACATCAGTCCACCCTTGTGAATTTTTGACTTGAAAAGACTTCAACTGCTGAGGATGAGATAAGTACTCTCTTTCAACTGTTGATTGAATAAATTTTGATTTTTTTTCAGTGGATTCATCTGACTTCAGCCAAATGTTGAGCTTCCCTTTATTGGTTCTCACGTGAAGGTGATTGGTCTCTTGCAAAAGATCAAACCAAAAATCACTTCTCTCTTGAATGTGCTTATTCATTTTCTCTAGCACGGACATCTCGTCATTTTTTACAAAAAAACTCACCAGCACTGGACGCCCTAACAAGCGATACAGATTCCACTGAATTTGGTTTTGAATGGGTCTCACATCATTTGAAAGATGAGGTCTTTCATACTGACTTGTGAGGAGATTTTTCCACTCTAAGTGAGATGAAGTTGGAGCGTTCTTTATTTGTTGATGGACATCAGACGAGGTTGAGTTTTTGAAACGAATTTTTTGTTTCTCAACGGCACTCACCTTTATTAGTTGTTCTGACGTTTCCGTTTTTAAATGAATCCGCTCAAATTTTTTCTTCAAGTCTTCTTGACCCATAAATAGACTCCTCCACTAAAGAGTATAAAATACTGGTCAATGAGTCCCTAGTAGGAAAAATGTACTCTTAGGCGGCCTGGGCGACGGGATGTGTCTTTTCAGCGAGTTGAGAGAACCAGATGAGGCAAGACATGCGAATGTCCGACAATATTTGTTCGTTTGTCTGTGAATGCTGCCTCAGGAATTTAAGAAAATCATGCAATTGGTGAGTGCGCTGACTCTGGCACCGCTTAAATTCCAGAGTATTCTCCTCAATCTGCTTCATTTCCATATCTATCATTTGTCTAGCACTGGAACCTTCTGAGCTCGAAGCTTCAAGCAGGACTTGTCGTTCAGACTCTTCAAGTCCAACCAACAAGCGTGCCTTCTTCTGAAGAGGATAGACAGATAAAATATCATTGAGCGCTGACTTCGGAAGCAACCAAACTACCTCTAAAGGACAATTCTTCACAGCGGTTTCAATCAAATCATCACTCGAGGCAGACCTCAACATAGAGGCATAAATGATTTTTTCTTTATCAGGCTCCACGCCCTCAAGCACCTTGAGTAACTTGGGCGCCAAACTATTCTTCTGATTGAGCGTCAGATAAGACTTTAAATGATTCTTTAAAGTCCCAGCGGCCGCGGGAGAGAGATCAGAATCTACCGCCGCTATCAGTATCTTTTCCATTTTCGTGATGTCTACTTTATCCAAGACTTTTGAAATAAACGCCGGATTCAGAAGATTTAATAACTCCCCAGAGCTAGCTGGATGAAGTTCTGTGAACTTTAAAACATCGTGCAGTTTTAGTTTGAGAGTCAGCTCCAGCAGCTCAGGATCCACCAGGGGACGAGTCGCCATAAAGCTTTTAAGCATCTCACCTTTGATATAGCCCATCAACTTGGCGGGATCAGGAATTTGTTTTTCCTGGCCCACAGTGGCCATCCACGTGTGGCGGTCTAGATCATTCAAACTGCCCACAACACTCTTCATGTCTTCTGTAGGCATAAGCAAAGTCATATATTCCAGAGATAAGATCGCTTCTTTTGAGCCACTTATCAGCTGGCGGCGGACAAAGTCTTTCATGACGTCAGGATACTTCAGCTTAAAATCAAGTAAGTATTCTAGATCTTTTGTTGAATTCAGCTCACCCATCATAAGTTATTTCTCAAGGTATAGTTTTAATTCTTTAGGACTGGCGACAAAGGCCATATAAAAAGTATAACTTTTTGCAGCTCCAAGAGAGGCAAAAGCCGTCGCATTTTTTATATGATCTAATTCGGCCCAGGCATCCATATATTTTTCTTGTTTCAAAAAAATACTCGCCTTCGTAAAGCGGGTGACGTCATCCTGCATCTCTGGTTGAGCTTGAAATTTCTCAAGATCATAAGCATAAGAATCGACGTATTTTTTATGAGTTTTCCCAAGCCATTCTTTCACTTCGGCACGAGTGAAAGCCGAGAGATCGTAATTTTCCTGAACATAATTATAGGCACTTAAATTTTCGAGTGTTCGATAATCGTTGAGAGTTTTTGGAACCTTTGGATCAAAAACACTCGCCACTTCCCTTTTCACGCGTCCTTGAAGATTCACAAAATGCACATCAAAGTCTTTGGAGGTCAAATCTTTAGAAAGTATGGAAAGGGCCAGATTCACTCTGTCTGCTTCCCCAAACCCCAAATAAGGAACAAGGCGATCAAAAGTCTGACGTGAAATATTTTTTGTAAACACAAAGAACATTAAAGAAGCCACGAGTCCTATTTTAATCACATCAAAAAAGATGGAAGTAAAAAGCTTGAAGAAAAACTTCTTATGATTCAATTCAAAGAAATTGAGTTTATCTAATCCTTGCAATGCCGTCTGGATTTTAGACTCTTTGAGGTACTCTAACTTGGAGAGATCCTGCATTTTATCAAGCTTATCTAGATGCCTTAGATCATCTAGCTTATTGAGTTTTTCGAGACCAGTAAGATTTTCTAGTTTTTCTAATTGACCTAGTTCAGATAGACGTTGAAGTTTATCTAACTTGCCTAACTCCTTAAGGTCTTTCAGCGCACTTAAATCACTCAGATGATCTAATTTTTTTAAGTGATCTAATCCTTCCAGAGATTGGAGTTTTTTTAACTCTGAGAGCTTATTAAGGTACTGAAGCTGATCCAGTCGGCCTAATTCTTCGGCGTGGTCACGCATGAAGACTCTGAGCTCTTCAATCTTATTAAGAACCTCAAGCTTCTCAATTTGCTTTAAAGCATCAAGCTTTGAAAGGCTCGAGAGTTTATCCAGATCTTTCAGTTTATCTAATTTGTTCAGATCTTTGAGGTGATCGAGCGCTTGGAGTTCCTCAAGTTTATTGAGATTCTTTAGACGCATCAGGTGGTGAAGTTTATCGAGTTTCTTTAATTCCTGAAGCTGATCCAGATCTTTGAGGTCTTTCAGGTGTTCAAGGTTATCGAGTTTATCTAAATCTTCAAGGCTCTTAAGGTTGTCAAGGCTGCCTAACTTATCTAGGCGCTGAAGCTCAGCAAGATATTGTAAACGATCCAGCTTTTCCAGCTTCCAAAGGACCGCCAGCTTCTTATCAAGCTGTTTAATTTCATTCACCACATCTATATGATGGGGGGACTTTTCCAAAGCGGCCTCTGCTGAGGTTTCTTCATTCTCAATGGGGACAATTTTTAAAGCGCCATTTCCGGACATAGTGGTTCCTTCTAGGCAACTTTTCGGCAACTCCTGGGGATAATATTAGTAAAAAATGCCTCATCTTTTCTTTTTTTAGGCTTCTTGCATAATGGAGATAGACTATTGAAAATGCGAGAAGACCATGAATTTTTATTCTGTATTCGGTTTTATCATATCCTCTATCGTCCTTTATGTTGGACTAAGATTATCAAGTGATAACCTGATGGCGTTTTGGGACGTTCCCAGCGTTTTCATTGTTTTTGGTGGGACATTTGCGGCCACGGCGGTCTGTTTTCAACTGAATCGTTTCTGGTCCATCGTACGTGTATTTTTGCGAAGAGTTCTCTTTGGTCAAAAAAATCTCATGCCGGACGCCATTAAAGAAGTGCTGATGATTGCAGAGGCCTATAAAAAAGGTGAATCCTTAACTGAGGCGAAAAAGAAACTGAAAGATCCGTTTCTCCAAGAGGCTTGCTCGATCATTGAGGATGGAATTATTCAAAAATCAGAAATCATCGCCATTATGGAAAAGCGCAATGAAAACATCACTTACCATAATATGGAAGAGGCCAACAAAATTAAAACGATTGGAAAATTTCCCCCAGCGTTCGGAATGATTGGGACGACCATCGGAATGGTGGTCCTTCTAGGTAACCTCGGTGGTGAAGATGCCATGAAAAAAATGGGCCCTGCCATGGCGGTTTGTCTTATTACGACACTCTATGGAGCCGTCGTCGCTAACATGCTTTTTATCCCCGTTGCCGAAAACCTGATTGAATCTTCAAAAGATAATTTTGTGAAAAACAAACTGCTGATTGAGGGTGTGGATCTTCTCATGGATAAGGCCAACCCTATCCTGATTGTTGAAAAATTAAATTCCTATTTAAGTCCCTCTGATCGCATTGACTGGCAAACCGTGGTGAAAAAATAATGGCATTTGATCCTTTAAATCAAGGCTCTGAAGATAGTGAATTGTGGCTGGTCAGTTACGCCGACCTCATGACTCTTATTGCCTGCTTTTTTATTTTGATGGTGTCGTTTGCAGATTTTTCTAAAAAAGAAGAGTTTGCTCTCAAAACTCGTGAAATAGCCAAATATTTTAATAAAGAAAAATTTCTTAATTCGGAAAAGCGTCTAAGGTTTCTTGAGCAAGAACTCTCCCGCCACCCAGAACTCAAAACCAAAACGAAAGTCTCCTTGAAAGACTCCGACCTTGTGGTGATTTTTTCTGGCTCGCTTCTTTTTGACGAGGGAGATTACAGTATTCATTCCGACTCGCTTAAAACTCTCGACTCTCTGATTGATATTATCAAAACAGAAAATAGTGAGTACCGTATTCTCATTGAAGGGTATGCGGATGATCTTCCTTCTAAAAATCCTTTTAAGAATACCTGGACTCTTTCAACGGCCAGGGCCTCTGCTGTGGCTGAGCGCTTTGAGTACTTTGGATTTATCAAAGAGAACATCACTCCTATTGGTAAAGGGGACACTTTCAAGCTTGTCGAAAGCACGGACAAATACGGAAATAGGCTTGAGGCGAATGCTCGTCTCAATCGACGAGTCATTGTAAAGATTCTTGAACCGGTCTATAAAAAGAAAATTAAACTTGGTCTTGGGGTCTACTTTAAGGACGCTGAGGAAAATCGCTAATCTTATTTTGCTCCCATCGCCTTATGATGATCGTCATTATTGGATTCTTTATCAGGATTAGCTTGAAGCTCACGTAAGTGCTCTCCGTTCACTGATTTAATCTTCACATCTTTAATTTCGGAATTTTTCACTCGCGTAAGCTCAAAAGAAAATCCATCCCAAATAATGAGGTGTCCTTTTTTAGGGAAGCTATTCCCAAGTTGTTCCATCAAAAAACCATTCAGAGTCGAATAGTTATCATTAAGAGGAATTTTAATATCATACTCATTGTAGAGATCACGAAGGGAAATCGTCGATGGGACCATCACGCCCTCTTCGCTTTTCACACCAGGAATTTCGTCTTCTTCATCATCGTGTTCATCTTGAATTTCACCAAAGATTTCTTCCATAATGTCTTCAAGTGTGAGCATCCCAACGACAATTCCATTTTCATCTTTGACGAGGGCCAAGTGAACTTTCTTTCGATTCATATGATCGAAAACGGCTTGAATTTTCATGTGTTCATACACAAAGAAAGGGGGTTTTAAATATTTTGTGACATCGAAAATTCTGCGCTCTTCCGGATTCACGAAGGCCAAATCTTTCACATGTAAAAACCCTAGCACTTCATCCAGGTCATCCAGATAAACCGGATAACGGCTATGCGCCACATCTCTCACCATACGAATAATGTCATCAAAAGAGCTATTTTTCCGAATCCCCTCGATGCTTGTTCTCGGAACCA
>CANFNX010000093.1 GCA_947448495.1 Bacteriovoracaceae bacterium
CTCATCAATCAATACAAGTTACTTCTCAACATTAGATGTTAAGGCCATGCATGACATTGAAGTGGCCAATGCGAAAAAAGGCGAAGCTCCTCGTTTTGCAGTTCCTCATCAAGTTTCTATCAATGCAGCTTCTCAGAGCTGGGAAAAATCGACTCAAGGTTACACTTGGTCTCATCGAGTGACTGCTCCAAATGCTGTTTCCCTTAACTTTGGATTTACTCGTTTTAATCTTCCAGAAGGTGCAGAACTCAATATCTACTCCACTGATCGCTCTCAATTTATCCGCACTTTCACAGCAGCAGATAACAATGTAAACAACCAACTTTGGACTCCGGTGATCATGTCTGATGATGTGACTATTGAGCTGACTGTTCCAGCAACTGCTATGAACGAAGTTGAGCTTGAACTAGGTCAAATCGGTCAAGGCTTCAGAACTTTCGGTGAATCTACTCAAAAATCTGGTTCTTGTAATATCGATGTTGCCTGCTCTGATTCTCAAGGCTGGGAAAAAGAAGTGAACGCTGTTGCCGTTATTTCTACAGGTGGTTCAAATTTTTGCACAGGTTTCATGGTTAACAATACTAAAAATGATAAAACACCTTATTTCATGACAGCTGCTCACTGCCGAATCACGGCTTCAGCGGCTCCAAGCCTTGTGGCCTACTGGAACTTCCAAGCGTCTAAATGCGGTGGTGCACGTGATGGGAAACTGACAGATTTCAACACTGGTGCTGTTCACCTAGCAACAAACTCTCGTTCTGACTCAACTCTAGTGAAGCTAAACTCTCAGCCACGAGCTGAATGGAATGTGAACTTTGCTGGATGGGATGCAACGGCCGCGATTGGTTCATCAGCTGTTGCGATTCACCACCCAAATGTTGATGAAAAATCAATTTCATTTGAAAACGATCCAACTGTTCTTGCTTCTTATGGTGGAGAGAGCTCACCAGGGGATTCTACTCACGTAAGAATCGTAGACTGGGATAAAGGAACAACTGAGCCAGGCTCATCTGGTTCTCCGCTTTTCAATGCTGATCACCGTGTGATCGGTCAACTTCACGGTGGTGGTGCTGCTTGTGGAAATGATCTTTCAGATTACTTTGGTCGCTTCCACGTTTCTTATAAAGAAGCGAATTTCAAAAAGTGGCTTGATGCCGCTAACACTGGTGCTTTAACAGTCGATACACTTTAAACTAAGCAAAGCCCCGCGAATGCGGGGCTTTTTTTTTGAACTATTTTAAACTTTTTTAGCGAGTGTTTCTTTGATCAGATTCACAACTTCATACTGAATCTCTTTATCGTCATCAAGCTCAGTGTGATCTAGAGGAGAAAGCATATTTTTGACATTCGTCATCTCATGACGTCGAGGAGCGTGAGGACTATCATTGAGAAAATAATCTTTTTCACCAAAAACATTCAGATGATTTTTAACATTTTGTGGAATGATATCATTATCAAAACCAACTGCATCTATGGTGATCAAAAGATCCACTTTTCTGAATCCATGTTCGAGTGAATCTAAGCTTTCAGTGACTTCGTGGGCCGTATCGCCACCAAAACTATGGCCTACAAGAATGATGGGCTGATCTGAATTAACCTTTTTTATATAATCAATAATTTCATCTTTCTGATCCCAGCCATAAATTCGAGAGCCCTCAATGGCTTCAGCTATTTTACCTACACCGGCATAGCCTCTCTCTGAAGATGAAGGAGAGCTAAATACATCTAAGCCTTTGATAAACACAATCGCAGGCTTTTTTGGATTCACCTTTTCGAGAACATTAGAGATTTCACTCGGCTTTTTTAATTCTGGCTTACTCGTCTCTGGTTTGGATTCCGGAAGTTTGGGTTTACTCAAGTCTGGTTTAGGCAAATCTGGTGTTGGGACAGATGGGGTAGGTAAACTTGGCAAGCTGCTCGTGCTTGCTGACCGACTTAAATCCACTTTATAGTCAGGCTGCACAGCATTTTTTAGCAATTTAGGATCGATGATTTTGGGATCTGTCTTGGAAGCCGCAGCAGTGGAAGCCGCTTTAGCGCGATTCTGAGATTGAAGAAGAGATCCATAAGTGGTGACATCTGTTTTCACACTCTCATTTTAGCCCAAAACTTAAAAAACCATGAGCAGGGCAAAAAGAACCATTGATTCCCGACTAAAAAAATCCAATAAGACAATCTCCTTGATAGATAGAGTCGCTTTTTAGATAATTTCATGCAATCAAAACAATGCTAAGATTTTACATCTCTCAGGGAGGGAGATTCACTATGAAATGGACCCTCTTATTTTTCTTTTTTTCCCTAACCGCATTTGCTCAAGAGATTAAAATCTTAACTTGGAATACTTTCCTTATTCCTCCCCCTTGGAACACGACCAGACAAAGTGAAAGAGTTCGACAAATGGTGGAAAAACTCCCCACTCTCAATCACGACATCATGTTTTTTCAAGAGACATTTTTTGTTAAGAAAAGAAAATTAATTATTCAAGCTTTAGAAAAAACACACCCCCATGTAGTCATTCCCGTTAAAGGAAAAAAACTCAAACAACTTCAAGATTCAGGTCTCATGATCGCGAGCAGACATCCTTTAGATATTTTAGGACAAGTTATTTTTGATGATTGCATTCATAGTGATTGCCTGGCATCTAAAAGTGCGATCTTAGTTGAAATGACACTTGCATCAGATAAAAAGATTCAATTGGTAACTACGCATTTGCAGGCCTGGGATGATGACAAGGCGATGCTCATCAGAAGAAAACAACTACAACAAGTTAAAAATCTTATGAAGACTCATCAAAGGCCTGGCATCCCTCAGTTTATCGTTGGTGATCTCAATATGGATGGTCGAATCTCGAAGGAATATCCTGGAGCTCTTTCTTTTATGGAAATGACCTCGACCCCATTGACTGGATATTTAAAATTCACCAATGGATTCCCAACCAAGGATTGCTTTAAAAATCCAGGGGGAAACTCTGACGGTCAATGGTTGGATCATGTGTGGATTAAAACCAATGGCTCAGAGGCTGTGGTTACGAATAAAAAAGTCCTCCCCATTATTGGAACAATTAGATCAAGAGAATGTCCCCTCTCCGATCACTACGCCGTTGAAGCTTTAATTACATTATGAGTCCACTTTATTCTCAGTTTACAGAGGCCCTTTCTTCTAGCTCCTCCCCTGGTTTGTTTATCGACCAAGAAGCTTTAGATAAGAATATCAAGTGGGTCGTGAGTAACGCTGGATCAAAGAAAATTCGAATTGCCACAAAATCGATTCGTTCAGTCGAAATACTAAAATATATTCTCCAGTCCAACTCTATCTTCCAAGGACTCATGACTTACTCTCTTGAGGAAGCACTTTGGTTAAGATCCTTGGGATTTAAAGACATTTTGATGGGCTATCCCACATGGGATAGAAATCAATTAATAGACTTGGCAAAAAATCCGAGCGACATCATCTTGATGGTGGACAGGATAGAGCATCTTGAATTACTAGAAGACCTGGCCCAAAGACATCAGTGCCATTTTTCAATTTGTGTTGATATTGATCTTTCCATGGATCTTCCGGGCCTGCGCTTTGGAGTTTATCGATCAAAGATTCACACTCCCACTGCTGTAAAAAAATTTCTTCATCATCTGAGAAATTCTCCTCATCTAAAACTTGTTGGGGTGATGGGCTATGAGGCGCAAATTGCTGGAGTCATGGATGATTCATCTAAACTCATTCAGGCGCTAAAAAAACTCTCCCTTAACCAATTGCAGAAGCGACGAGAGCAATTTGTGAAATTGATCCAGAAGGCCGGGCACAACCTTGCTATCGTGAATGGTGGAGGCACTGGAAGTTTAAGACATACCACAAAAGAATCCGTCGTGACTGAAGTGACAGTGGGATCTGCTTTTTATGCTCCTGTTTTGTTTGATCATTATGTTGATTTTAAATTAACTCCTGCGATGTTTTTTTCTGCGCCGATTGTAAGAAAACCAACTGAGTCTATCTACACCGTTCTTGGTGGAGGTTATATAGCTTCAGGATCCACTGATCTCATCAAGCAACCAACTCCCTATCTTCCTGAAGGCTTGACTCTTCTAAAGCATGAAGGTGCTGGGGAAGTCCAAACTCCCCTTAAATATATTGGCAAAAAGAAGCTCTCTGTAGGTGACTTAGTCATTTTTAGACATGCCAAAGCCGCTGAAGTTTGTGAGAGGTTTAACCAAATAACTCTTATTCGAAAAAATCAAATTGAAAATGTTGTAAAAACCTACCGCGGTGAAGGAAAGTGTTTTTTATGAAAAACTGGGCCAAAAGTTTTGAATTTCATCCTCAAAATGTGTACGCACCTACTTCTTCAGAAGAGATTCAATCTCTCGTGAAGGATCATATTCAAAAAAAGAAATCCATTCGAATGCGTGGATCGGCCCATTCTTGGACAGGACTTATCGCCACCAATGAATCCTTTCTGCATCTCGATCAAATGCAAGGTCTGATTGAAGCTTATCCAGAAAAAAATATGGTGAAAGCCTATGCTGGAACTAAACTTTATCGCTTCGGTGAAGAAGCCTTTACTCATGGAATGACTTTACCCAATCAGGGAGACGTCAATCACCAATCTCTGGCCGGTGCTCTGAGCACAGGAACTCATGGGACAGGCCTCACTCTCCAATCTATGGCCAATCAACTTTATGGAATGAAGCTCGTGACCGGTTCAGGTGACATCCTTGAGATCAATCAAGACACACATGCCGATCTGATGAATGCTCTTGCTGTTTCGGTTGGTTCTGCAGGGCTTTTGACTGAAGCCACAGTTAAAATGCGCAAGGCCTACGGCCTTAAAGTCGAAACCTTTGCTGAGGATATAAAAGAGGCTTTATCAAAATACCAAGAACGCCTCATGGCCAATCGTCATTTGGAAATGTTCTATTTCCCGGTGGGAAAATGGAGCATGGTTAAACTCATGAACGAAACCACCGATAAACTTTCACCTCAAGGCAAAATCACCAAAGCGATGGATCTTGTTCTTGAAAACTGGCTCTATGAGAGTTTGAATATTCTTGCCTCAAAAACTCAAAGCTATAAAAACATTGATTCCTTTATGCGAAAATTTGTGGGTTACAAAACCTTCTCCAATTGGTCTCATCGCGCATTTCCCACTGACAGGAAAGTCCGTTTCATGGAGATGGAATACAACCTCCCTATTGAAAAATTTTCTGAAGTTTTTGAAGAAATGCAAAAATCTATTGAAGTGAATCATTTTCAAACTCTCTTTCCGATTGAAATTCGATTCGTACGCGGAGATGAGTTATGGCTCTCACCCGCCTATCAAAGAGACAGTGTCTATTTTGCGATCCATACCTATATTGATGAAAACTACCGTCCTTATTTTGACCAAATGGAAAAAATATTCAAGCGTCATGGAGGCCGACCACACTGGGGCAAGTGGCATACATTGACTCATGATGATCTTGCTGAAAGATATCCAAGATGGGATGACTTCAAGAAAATTCGCCAAGGTCTAGACCCCCATGGAATTTGGCTAAATGATCACTTGAGATCTCTCTTTATAAAATAGGATCACAATTTGTTTATGAGTTTACCTATTATTGCGATACTTTTTCTTGGCTTTATCACTCTAGGCTATTTCTTCTATGGCACTTGGGTGGCCAGACAGTTTCAACTTGATCCTCATGCCGCTACTCCGGCGCATACTCATCGAGATGATGTGGACTTTGTTCCTACGAATCCATTTTATTTATTTGCACAGCATTTTTCTGCCATTGCCGCCGCAGGACCTATTGCGGGCCCAATCGTGGCCTGTCAGCAGTTTGGGTGGCTTCCGTCTTTGTTATGGATCAGTCTTGGAGTTGTCTTTATTGGGGCGGTTCACGATTTTTCCTCTCTCACCTGTTCAGTGAAACATGGTGCGCACTCTATTGCTGATATCACTAAGGAGCAGTTGGGTTCAAAGGCCGGTAAGGCGATGATGCTTTTTATCTGGCTTGCTCTTATTTACATTATTGTCGCCTTTGCTGATATTACTGCCTCTAGTTTTGTTTCTAGTCCTGAGGAACTTGCAGACTTAAGTCTGAATTTTCATCCTGGAGGTGCCGTCGCCTGGGCTTCCGTTGCTTATCTTCTGCTCTCTATCTTACTTGGTCTGGTTGAGCGCTACCTTAAAACACCTCTCTGGGTAAACACCTTGATATTTGTCCCAGCAACTTTTGGTGTCTGTTGGGCCGGAACCTACTTTTCTCATTGGTTTCAACTCTCTCAGGTTTCTTGGAGTCTACTCATTTGCCTCTATTGCGCTATCGCCTCTTTAATACCAGTCTGGTTTTTATTGCAACCAAGAGGATATTTGGGCGGTTATGTTCTATATTCCGTACTTATACTCGGATTGATCGGACTCTTCTTTAGTGAGCGAACCATTCAGCAACCAATGTTTACTGGGTTTCACTTCGATAAAATGACTGGATCTCTCTTCCCTTTTCTCTTTGTAACGATCGCCTGTGGAGCTTGCTCGGGTTTTCATGGCCTAGTTTGTTCTGGAACAACATCTAAACAAATCGATAAAGAATCTCACTTACACCCCGTTGGGTATGGAGCGATGCTGGCCGAGGGATTTGTGGCCTTGGTGAGTTTGGGCATCATTATGATGATGGCCCCCTCAGAAGTTGTGGGACTCAAACCCGGCTCTATTTATGGTCGAGGTATTGGAGAATTTCTTACTATCATCATTGGTAAGGAGAATCTTCCCTTTGCCATGACTTTTGGAGCGATGGCGTTTTCAACATTTGTTTTTGACACGCTTGATGTGTCGACTCGCCTGGGTCGCTACCTCGTTGAGGAACTCACTGGCCTTAGCGGCAAAATGGGGGCAATCCTTGGAACAATCCTCACGATTCTTCCAGCGGCTTTGATCCTGATGAATACCGGAGCTGGCATGTGGGCGCAATTCTGGACTCTCTTTGGTGCCGCCAATCAATTACTGGCCGCTCTGACTTTACTGGTGATTTCTGTCTGGCTCCACAAAAATAATAAGCGCCTTGCTTTCACACTTCTCCCGATGATGTTCGTTCTGATCACGACCTTCGTAGCGTTGGTTCAGCTTGGACGGGGAAATTGGGAAAAGTCGCAAGGGGCGGATATCTCTCTACTTAACTTACTGATGTCTGTGGGTCTGATCGCTCTATCCATCTATCTTGTTGGAGTGGCGATTCTGGCCATGACCCGCGAGCACAAGGTGAAGTTGCTTAAGCGGTAGCAAATTTACGAGCATGGTCTATGAGGACATCTAGATCGTAAGGTTTTTGTAACAACACCACTCCGTCGGGAAGTATATTGGTCTCGTTTAATTGATGGGCCGTACTTAGTGCAAAAGCAATTTTGCCCTGATGATCCTTATATTTCTCTCTGAAATAATTTATAAAGGTGATGCCATCCATCTCGGGCATAAAATAATCAATCAGAACAAGACAAGGCCAGTCTTCGTGTTTTGTATTCTTTAGGTACTCTTCAAACTTAAGAGGAGTTTCAAAAGAAATCGATTTTAGACCTTCATAATCTAAGGCGGAGGAAATCACATCTCGCAAATCCTGATCATCATCGACAATGCAAATCGTTCGTTTCATAAACTCTCTACAGTTGGAAGGGATATTTTTAAAAAATCATTTTCTACTTTTATTGTGCCCTCATGTCGGCGAATCGTCTCATATGACAGATAATTTCTGAAAGAAGAATCCCTGAGTTCTTTAAAGGGAATGCCTCTTTTCATTTCAAAATGCCTTTGATCATTTGACGCTGAGCTGGCCTGAGTCCCCTCCTGGGGACCTAATTGCAAATAAAGAGTACCTTTTCGGCCAAACAGTCGAACCTGCGGGCCGGGAATGATTTGGCGATTGAGAAATTGGGCGATCTGAAACTTGATCGCCTCTTTTAATCTTTCTTCATCACCAAAAACCCAGTGGTTTTTTGAACAGCTAAGGTCTAGATCTAGACCATCACACAGATTGGTGATTAACTGAGTGAAATTGATTTTTTGACGATCCAGCTGAAGCCCTGAGGAGCGAAGTTGAGTTAAGTCCAGCATTGCCTTAATGAGACTAGAAAGCTCCCGTGATTGACTCTCCATAGTGTGCACTAAACGATCCACTCTCGCCTTAGAGTAGGCCTCTGCCCCATGAAGGGCGGCGAACCTTTTAAAAGTCTGGGCCTCAAGCTGAAGCCCCGTGAGAGGGGTTCTGAGTTCATGACTGACGAGTTTAAGAAACTCATCTTGCTGGAAGCCTTGTTCGATGAAACTGAGGATATCTTGCTCATTTGGCATGAACTTTTCTATAAAACGCTACGACTTATGTCCAGTAAACCAACCTAAAAGTAACCTTAAGATCCCGAAAGGAAAGATATTGGTTTAAAATCAAAAGATCGTTTAAGATAAAGAAAACAGATAAGAAGGTCTTATGAATATTGCCGTATATGAAATTTCAATTGAACAGTATGTCCTGACGTTAACAAATCTAAAAAACTTTTTAATCAAGGCCGAAGGCTTCGCTAAATCAAAAAAATTTGATGTGCAAGTTCTTCTGAACACCAGACTCTTTCCTGATATGTTTCCCCTAGGTAAGCAAATTCAAACCGCCTGTGATGCAGCTAAATTTTGTGCCTCACGCCTGACAGATGTGAAGGCTCCAGTCTTTGAGGACAATGAAGTTAAATTTGAAGACTACATTCAGAGGATTGAAAAGACCGTCGACTATCTCAAAACAATAACCGCCGAGGATTTTAAAAATTACGAAGCTAAAAAGATTAAATTTCCTTGGAATCCTGGCATGGAATTACAGGGTAAGGATTATCTCGTTCAGTTTGCCCTTCCAAATTTTTACTTCCATGTGACCACCGCCTATAATATTTTAAGAAGCAGTGGTATTGAATTAGGAAAAGCAGATTTCTTGGGCCAGATTCACTGGCACCAAGAAAGTTAAAATTTTATTCAGCGTCTTTAGTCATGATGGCAGCAAGATTTAATTTTGCAATTTCTCCTGCATATTTATAGTTCACTGTAGACGGCTTATCACACTCCATATGGTAGCAAGGGGTTTTGGTACTCCAGTCTTCAATCGTTAAAAGCGTCGGAACACCCGCATGAATGAAGGGAACGTGATCACTTCCCCAGGCCCCAATAGTAATTTTTGATTTGAGCCCGGTGTAAGTTGTAGCAAGACTCGCAAACCATTTCGCGAGATCTTCATATTGGGAGTCGGTTTCAAGCTCAACAATTCCATTTGAATTGTATCCAACCATATCCATATTGATGGCCAGGACCATCTTTTTAATATCACCTGAATTGGTTAAGACTGAGGCATAGTGTTCGGCCCCATAAAGACCACCTTCTTCGCCGTTTGTAGCAAAGAAGCGAATCGTCTTTTTGTTATTATAATCCTTTAAAACCCTGGCGACTTCAAGGAGCACGGCCGTTCCTGAAGCATTATCATCAGCGCCCGCAAAATTTTTGCCAACAGAGTCTAAGTGCCCCATGAGCATAATAACATCATTGCTCGGGCCATCACCTGCCTTATCGGCAATAACTGAACAAGCACCTGAGGTGTAACAAATTTGCTGAACAGAAAAACCAAGTCGAGTCAAAATTTCTTGAACTTGAGCAGTGGCCTTTTGATTATCGGCCGTTCCGGCCAGGCGAGTTTTAAAATTTGAAAGCATTTCCACATCATGCTTGATGGAATTAATATCAATGCGATTGATAAAGTCTGTGATCTGAGACGAAGACGCAAAAGCTTTGGCTTCTTGGGCCAGGTAGTGCTTCACATCTTGTCCATTGGTCGCACGCAAATGTTTCATCACATGGGCAGGAGTTTTTCCCTTCAGGTTCACAAGCCATAAGCGCCCTTGATGAGAGATCGTTTGGATATAAGGAGACATTTCTTTCACATCGTGTGGGTGAGAACTCATCACTTGATACATCGTTTTTTGGGGAGCTGCTGACAAAAGAAGAAGAGCGCCTGATAAGGTCAAGAGAACTCGTTTCATAATCCTATCCTTGGAAAGAAGACGTTTTCTTAATTAAATGACAAACAAAACGGTTTAACAACCTTGTTGCAGTTGGCTATAATCGAATTCACCTCAAATTAAAAGGAATTCTCAATGTCGCTACAACCTAAAGGCCCTAAACCAGAGGAATTAGTCCCGATCATTCTTTGGGGGGCGCTGACTTTATCCATGGTGCTTTACCTGGTCGTGCTCATGTTTTTAGGCAAAATCCAGTTTATACAATTATCTGGGACTGAAAGATCCTTAATTGAAAATGTCGCCCTCATTTCAAACATTATTCTCCTCTGCTCGCTTTTAGTTCATCAAAAAAAAGTGCATCCTCAAAAGGACAGTCAGAAGCAACTCCCTTTGAGAATTCTCACCTGGGTCATGAATGAATCAGTGGTCTTGTTCGCCTTTGCTGCGACTTTCATATCAACTTCAGGTAACGGTGCAGTTTTTTTAATTAATTTAGGGACTGCTTTTATCACCAATGTCTTTATGTTTCCTCGCAACTCTCAATGAGGATTCACAATAAATCCCCACGAAACCTGAAGGAAGCCATCTTTCAGAAGATCTTTCGGTGGGTGTGAAAAGGGGCCCGCACGATTAAAGGATTCAAGGGCCGCTTCATCAAGTTCCAAGACCCCACTGCTCCCTTTGACGGTGATATGTACCAACTCCCCATTTGAATTAAGCCTGACTTCAATTGAGGTGAGTAGATTTTCAACAGAGGAAAGTCTTCTGCCTTGGGACAGAAGTCGTCTGGCCTTCTCCCTCAAGCTCATACCCCAGACTTGCTCTAATCGATCTCTCATCCTTTTAAAAAATCCATAGTATTTATATTCAACCGTATTTAAATAGGTGTGATCTCCCAAAGGAATTTGTTCTACAAACTCAGAGGTTGTTCCATGCAACTTGCTCACTTCAGATGAGGCCAGATGATTTCCTTGAACTTTCTTTAAAGGATGATAGTCCCTTTTAAAAGCGCCCAGATCATTTAAAGAAATTCGCTGTAGAGTTTCGCGAGAGTGAGTGCGATTCTTGTCACCTAAAAAAAATCTCTTCTTAAGAGTGGACACGTCTTCTGAGTCCTCAGATCTTACGATACGATTCTTCACCATGGATGATCTGGCCACACGATGAATTTTGAGAATAGGCCGCTCTACATTTGAGAGACGTTGTTCATGAACAAAACGCAAGAAAAGAAAAATGAGATGGATAAGAACGACAATCGCCAGCAGGGTATAAAAAAAACTATTCTCCAAAAACCAAGAGCGCTGTCGCATAAGGCCCCTTAGTTGCATGAAAGAATAGCATGCAGCTAAGGGGATGAGACTTTAAGTGATCTAAAGATTTTTACTGAAATACTGGACTGGAATTGACGATGTCACTAACAAACCCCACCATCGAATCATCGGCGAGTTTTTTATCCAAACAAATCATCGTAGACTCATGGTTTTTATAAGAGTAGGAGTCAAGATTAAAGCTACCCGTCGAAGTCATAATTTGATCAAAATTCATTTGCTTTGAGTGAATATGATTGAAATAGTACCAAGCATTCACATCCGTCCCAGCGAGACCTTTAAGAAGATTTTTCCTTTGAGTTTTGGCCGAATTCGCCCCAAAGACTTTTTCCATAAGACCTAAGGCATTGGCCAGGATCGGAAAACCTTGAGAACGAAGCTTATCAGCAAGAGTTCTTAATTGAAAGCCGGCTTCACCGAAACCTGCGTCCACACCATTGGTCACGAGGTCCACTTTTACACCACGCTTAGAGGCACCCACCATCGTACGAATAATTTGGGTGTTGGTGTAGGCATCCATGCCTTCTTCATTATATCTGAAACTTAAAGTGTTAATGACCATGTTGTATTTTACATGTTTCATGATTTCGATATAGGCCTTAGAGATAATACTGGTGTTGTCGGCCGTTTTTGAACCTTGAACAAGAACACGGCAGACTCCCGGGATGTCTTTTACATCCTCTTTTTTTAACCATTCAGCATAATGATCTTTACCGCGCTGACCTTTCTCTTTTTCCTGAGCCTCTTTTTTTGCAATCAGCTGTAAGTAAGGAGTCATGGTCGTATCGTAACTGCCATTTTCATGGTTCCAAATTCTCACATACTCTCTCATCATGTCCGTAACAGCAGGGCCAATAACATGGACATCTTTATCACGGGTATGATTATTGAAACCATTAGATCTGTTTTCAAAATCATGCATATTTTGTCCACCCATAATCGCCTCTTCGCCATCACGGATCCAAAATTTCGTGTGGTGAACGGTAAACATGGTTTTAGGATTAAAAAATCCTCCACCTAAAATGACCTTCACACCACCATTGCGCAATTTCGCTAAACATTTTTTTAAAATAAGCTCAGTCCAAACCTTTTCAGTAACAAGGCGGACATCCACACCGGCCTTCGCACGCTCAATTAGAGCATCTACCATTTCACTGCCCGTTTCATCACAGTATTGAACCATCACGATGGCATGAAAGAAATACTTAGATTCTCTCACCATGCGAAGCTTTTCTTTGAAGGATGTTTCACCATTAAGGAGAAGTTTTAATTGATTACCTGAGGTGAGTTCTGAGTTGGTGATATCATCAAGATTATTTTGAACCCCCACTTCTAGCAGTGGGCTTTGTTCAATTGTTTTCGAATCCATAGGACGAAATTGTTCACCATAA
>CANFNX010000094.1 GCA_947448495.1 Bacteriovoracaceae bacterium
AACATCAAGAATATTATTAGTGCCCTTTCGAGTGATCGTGTTAAAAATCACACTATCAGGCTGAAAAAATCCTAGTCGATTCACGTTATCTTTAGAAATTCTAAGTTGCGATCCCGAGTACATCTCACCTTCATGAATACGGAGCTCACGTCTTATGACCTTGTCACGGGTTTTAGTATTCCCTTTCATGACAATTTTTCCGAAATAAGCAATGACACCTTTTTCGAATGAGAAAACAACGTCAACCTTATTCTCCCCCGGAACAATTTCTAGAGTTCTAAGGACGTTGGCAAAAGCGTAACCTTTATCTTGATACATCTCGGTTAGAGTCTGGATATCTTGGCGGAGGTTTTCTTCATTGTAGATTTCACCACTCTTAATCTTGAGCTTCTCCATCATTTCAGTTTCAGTAAAAATCAACTCTCCGTTGAAAGAGACATTATTGATTGTAAATTGAGGCCCCTCAGTCAACCGGACTGTAATGAAAATCCATTTTTTATCCTCTGAAGCCGTAACCTCAGGGTTCTGAATATTAACCTGTAAATAACCACGAGTTTTGTAGAGATATTTCAATCTCTCTACGTCAGTTTGAAAATTTATTTCTTTGAAGTTTCCAGAGCCAGACAAAAAAGAGAAGTAAGATTCTTCACGTGTTTGCATGAAATTTTTAAGCTCTTCATCAGGTAACGCTTTACTCCCAAGGAACGTTATCTTTTTAACTCTAACCTTATCCCATTCCTTGATATTGAACTTGACCTCAACAGATCCATTTTTATTGTCAGAAATTTTATAGGTAGCAAGGGCCAGGAAATACCCTTTTTCTTCGTAGTGTTTCTGAAGCAACAGGACATCATTTTTAAGAGTCGAAATATCCAGGATATTGAATTCTTTAGTCTTAATTTGCTCTTTAAGATCATCATCATTAATCTCATCATTTCCTTCAAAGGAGACTTTTGAAATAATGGGTTTTTCTTTAAGCTTAAATAGAAGGATATTCTTACCATCTTTAATTTTGTGATAAGCCTCAACTTCTTCAAAATATTTCATCTCATAGATGCGGGATAGATCTTTTCTAAGAAGATAATTATCAAGCATCATCTCTGGTCGAGTTCCCAGTTTTTCCGTGATGGCCTCGGCTTCAACTTTTCTATTTCCCTGAACCTCAATAGCATCCACGCGAAAGAACTCTCGAATCGGTCCAATAATTTCCTGAGCGAAAACGGTGGATGATCCAAAAGAGATGAACAAAATGAATAAAAAAAGCAGAGGCCTATTCAACTACTGAATCCTTGACGCAAAAAGCTATCTTGTTAATTTTATTTGCAGTTGAAGATACTAGCCAATTATCTGACCATCTTCAATCACTATTTTCCTTGGAAAAAACGAAGCCACTTTATCGTCATGCGTAACAACTAAAAGAGTGGCGCCAAATTCATTGGCCAGTGACTTCAGGAGGGTGGCAACTTTTTCTGAATTTTTAGAATCAAGATTTCCTGTCGGCTCATCGCAAAGAAGAATTTTCGGACGTAAACTCAAGGCACGAATAATATTAACGCGCTGCTGCTCTCCACCTGAAATTTCAAATGGATATTTTTCCAAGCAATGGGATACCCCCAAGAGTTCAGCAAGTTTATTGATATCTGACTCGACCTGCTTGAGTGATTTTCCTCCAATTTTTCCTGGCAATAAGATATTTTCCCGGCACGACATTGAAGGTAGAAGAAAATGAAATTGAAAAACAAATCCAACGGACTCATTTCTAAAATGGGCCAATTCCTCATCATTCATCGTGACTAAATTTTTATTGTCGATAATGACTTTGCCTGAGGTTGGTTTATCGAGCCCTCCCAATAAATAAAGTAAAGTGGATTTGCCCGACCCTGAAGCACCTCTTATCGCCACCAGCTCTTTTTGCTCAATGGATATATTGATACCTCTCAGAACGCGTGTTTTACCAAAAGATTTTTCTACCTGCTCTAGGCGAATGAAACTCATGCACTAAACTCCTGTCTTAACCCCTGAACAATTGGACGCCCTCTTAAGCGCCAATATCCAAATACCCCGGAAACAAAGACCCATAAGAGTGAGGTCAGATAAACAATGATATAAGCAGCGGGACCCAAACGAATTTGCAAGGAAGAAAGAACATAGATTTCTCCTGGAATCTGCAGGAAAGAGAGATTCGCTAATCCCCAATTAAAAAGAAGAGAAAGCAGGTGGGCACCGAAACAAGCAAAAGCCCAAAGAAGAAAGATAGAGATAAGCCAAAACTTCATTAACTGATTGAGTGAGAGGCCCACTGCGCGCAAGAAGAAAAAATCTTGGGCTTTTTTCTCCATAATAAAGATGACGAAGGCCATGATATTAAAGACAGCAATCACCACAATAAGTTGCAAAATAATAGAAATAGAAACTTTCTCCACTTTCACAGCTTCAATGAGAAAAGAATATTCACTCCAAAAAGGACGAATCATAAAATCAGAATCAAGATATCCTCGCACTTCCTGTTGCTTTTCCCTCACTACATCTAAAGATTCAAGAGGCTTCATAGGGTCATCAATTGATAAAATAGCTAAATTGATCCACTTCCCTAAATTTAATATTTCCGCAAGATCGGCCCGGTTGACATAAACAAACCTCAGGTCTTTTTGATAAATCCCATGTGAAACAATCCCACTCACTCTAAACAATCGGACAGTAGGAAGTGAACCAGACGATTCATTGCCTTTACCAAATGTTAAAGCAAGATCTTGCCCTACTTCCACGTGCAGTGATTTTGCCAGCTCACTGCCAATAACGATTTCACCTGCTGCAACCTCAACGTGAAGTCCAGTCGCTAAAGAAAAGTTCGATGGTTCAACCCCTCTTACGAGCACACCTTTGCTGTCACCTTCAAAAAGCGCAAACGCTTCAGTCTGAATGATAGGAGCGATCGAAAATGGTTTGATTTGGTTGAGAGCATTTTCAAGCTCTGGGGTCATCGAAAAAAATCCTTTTTTCGATGTTAAAATGAGATCCCCCGAAGAATGGCGCAATCCAGATTTCAACAGATGGTCAAAGCCATCCATGAGACCAAAGGTGCAAAGGATCACAGCAATAGAAAAAGTGAAGCTAAAAAGAGTCGCCAGCAGGATTTTTCCTGCTGAGCGACCGTGGAGAACAATTTTTAAAAGTGAGAAGTAGGAATGGGATTTCATTCTTCTTCAGAGAAGAAATGTTCTTTCTTAAGGAGTGGAAATAAAATCACGTCGCGAATGGTATGACTGTCAGTCAGAATCATCACTAAGCGGTCAATCCCAATCCCTTGGCCTGCTGTAGGTGGCATTCCGTACTCAAGTGCACGAACAAAATCATAGTCCACATCTGTAGCCTCTAGATCTCCTGCTTCCTTGGCCATGGCCTGTTCAGCAAAGCGATCCAATTGATCTGTAGGATTATTTAACTCAGAGAAGGCGTTTGCAACTTCCCATCCATTCATAAAAAATTCAAAACGGTCCACAAAATCAGGATTTTCATCATTTCGACGAGACAAAGGTGAAACCTCTGTAGGGTATTCCGTGATAAAGGTTGGTTGAATCAGTTTTGATTCCACTTTCTCTTCAAAGGTCAGGACTAAAAGCTTGGCCCATGAAAGAGACTGAACTTTTTTAGGATCCATATCCACATCTTTGAGCAGCCCCAAAAGATAAGAGCGGTCATTCACTTGATCCATGGTTGAATTGGTGAATTTGGCAACAGCCTCTCTCATCGTCAGACGAGCATAAGGCCCCTGAAGATTAATATCATGTTCACCAAAGCGAACAACTTCCGACTTAATCACATCACGAGCAATCCCGGTTAATAGATTTTCCGTAAAGTCCATGAGGTCATGATAACTCGCATAGGCCCAGTAAAACTCAATCGAGGTAAACTCAGGATTGTGTTTTAATGACAAACCTTCATTTCTAAAACAACGATTCATTTCAAAAACTTTATTATAGCCACCAACAATCAATCGCTTCAAATGAAGCTCTGGAGCGATTCGCATGAAAAGCTCCATATTAAGTGCGTTGTGATGAGTTTTAAATGGACGGGCGGCAGCCCCTCCAGCAATTGAATGCATCATGGGAGTTTCGACTTCTAAGAAATCGGCTTTATAGAAGTGCTCGCGAATGTAGCGAATAATTTCAGAACGCTTGCGAAGTTTTTCGCGAGTTTCCGGATTCATGATCATATCCACATACCGCATACGGTATTTTAATTCTTGATCTGTTAGACCGTGGAATTTTTCTGGGAGAGGACGAATCGACTTCGTAAGGATCGATAGTTCACGAGTATTAAGGGCCAATTCACCTTTCATCGTTTTGAATACATCACCCTCCGCATAAACGATATCACCGTAATCAAGAAGTTTATACTCAGCAAAGCCCTTCTCTGAAGTCACTTGCTTATTTACATATAGCTGAAAGCGCTGAGTTCCATCATCACACTGAAGGAAGGCTGCTTTCCCGAAATCACGAACCATCAAAACTCGGCCTGCAACTTTGAAGCGAGGAGTCTCACCAATATCTTCTTTGGCCTTATGGGCGTACTCGCGTACTAGATAATCAAAAGTGGTATTAGGCTTAAAACCATTCTTGTAAGGATTCGAGCCAGATTCCTCTAGCTTTTTTCTTTTTTCTAAACGGACATCCATCTGTTCTGAGAATTGTTCCGTCCAACGTCTGACATGTTTGTCTTTCATCATTTTCCCCGAATTGGTTAAGTTTGCATCATTCATAAGTCATCCATTCCTGTATCTTGCACCACTCCCCCGAGGCTTTGCCACTGGAGATAAGCTTTCATAAAATCATCGAGGTCACCATCCAACACAGTTTCGGCTTGAGAAGAATGGAAACCATTACGGTGATCCTTCACAAGTTTATATGGATGGAGGACATACGAGCGGATCTGAGAGCCCCAGGCAATATCTTTCTTGCCAGCCTCAACTTTCTCCTGCTCTTTTCTACGTTTTTCTAATTCATATTCATAAAGACGAGACTTTAAAATCTTCATCGCCATGGCGCGGTTTTGGATTTGTGAGCGCTCATTCTGGCAGGCCACCACAATCCCTGTGGGGTAGTGGGTTAAACGAACAGCTGAATCGGCGGTATTTACCGACTGACCTCCGGCACCACCCGAGCGGTAAATATCAACGCGAAGATCTTTATCTAAAACTTCAATTTCAATGGTGTCGTCAATTTCTGGAGAAACATAAATCGAAGAGAATGAAGTATGTCGTCGAGCATTAGAATCAAAAGGTGAAATTCGAACGAGGCGATGAACACCACTTTCAGATTTCAAAAGTCCAAAGGCAAAGTTTCCTTGGACCATAAGGGTTGCAGATTTAATACCTGCCGAATCTCCATATTGAAAATCAGTGACCGTGACTTTAAATTTTTTGGATTCACACCAACGAGTAATCATTCTCAGAAGCATGCCGGCCCAATCACAAGATTCTGTTCCACCGGCCCCAGCATTAATTGTCACGATGGCATTATTTGAATCAGTTTCGCCAGACAGAAGAGCCTTCTGTTCAGCTTCAGAAAGAGCTGTTTGCAACTTAGGAAAAAGATCAATTGCCTCTGACACTGAGGCATCATCGCCCCCCTCACCCATTTCAAGCAAAATCTCAAAATCATCAGCAAGACTTTTCACACGAGAGTAACCACCAACGGTGCTTTCTAGGATGGATTTTTCTTTTTGAATTTTTGAGGCGTTTTGAGTGTCGTTCCAGAAACCATCGAGGGCCTCTAGTTCAGAAATTTCTTTTATCCGATTTTTCTTTCTTTCGACGTCAAAGCGACCTCCGTATGGTTTCGAGAGTATCTTTGACTTGTGAGAATTGTGATTTGTAATCGGCCAATTTTAGGCGCAGAGAGTCATCCATGTATAACCTTCCAAAAGTGTCCCTCACTTTAACAAAGAATAAAAGCTTTTGAAAAGGGATGGTGGTTAGTTATCTCGTGGAATGTGCGCGGGATCGTGCATCCAATTGCAATCAAATTGAGGATCGCCCTCGGTAATGGACTTTTTCTTACCTTCTTCACCCACAATCCAGAGAATTGAAGCAATTGTTTTGCGAGTGGCAGGAGCTTTCTTCGCATTGAAAGAAAGAAGAAATTTAACCAACTTGATGATCTCTGGCCCTGTAGTGAATTTTGGCACTTCCTCATATTTCACGAGGTAGAGAAAAACTTGCTTGGCCAAAGTCTCTTTAATTTTGTCCGTATTCAAAATACTAGGCAATTTTGGAAGCATTCCCTGGATGGCCGGCTTATAAATAGCATAAGCATCCATCACTTCCTCTGGGTCCATAAGATTATTAACAGATCTGGTGTCCCATCTCGCAATGGTGGTCTCAATGTGCATCATCGCCAAAAGCATGGACATGATATCACCTTCGGAGTACGGAATTTCCATATGATCATCTGGATAGGCCTGACAAGTTCGTGCGGCTTTAGCTGAAGCTTCAAGATACTGTAAATTGACGTTAGAATTGAAATTCTGTTCACAACTTGCATTCGGATCTGCCCCCAGATATTCAAATAATCGAGGAAGATAGTTTCTGTATGTTGAGCACAGGCTTTCATAAAAATGGTCTTTAAAGCAATTAGGCTCAATTCGATTAAATTGATCAATAGAGCAATTTTTTGTCTTATAAAAAGCAAAAATATCTTTTTTTGCTTTTAATGAAGTCATTAAGCTAATAGCGAACTCAGTTGCCTCATCCACATCCAACACTTTGTTATCATCAGACTGATACTGAAAAAGTGAACCTAACAGCGCAATTGTTTCAGCAATATTGCGCGAGCGTCTTGGAAGAATAATATCCATCTCAATCAACTCATTTTCAAAACGCTTCAGAATATCTCTTAGCTGCTGATCACCAATTGAAAGTGAACTTCCGTAATATCCGAAAGCCGTCTTGATGACATATTCAAACATGCCTATCTCACCAAAAGCAGCTGGATTCCGCTTATAGTCCGTTGAGTAATACGCCATTTCCGATGTACCCTTAAAATAGCGGTAGGTATTCGCGACACGACTAAACTCTACAAGATCAACTTTATTCTCAGGAAATTCAAGTTCATATTTTTTCGGATCCAAGTAGACTGACATTGGAGCATCCAAAAGTGGCTTAATATTCGGTGAATTATAAATTTTATGATAAGCGAGGACTCTGTTTGTAACATTAAAGATGTGAGTAAAAATTCTTTCCAAATCTTGACCCGTCACCCACTCTTCTTCAGCTTCCGAGTACGATACAGAGTCGTTTTTCTTTTTCGTTAAAATCTTTTTCACTTCAACGATCAAAGAGCGGTATTTCCCTAATTGTTTATCTTGAGCAAGAAACCGATCTAAACCATCTATGGCCATATCCACATGAAAAAGCCCTTCAAATCTTCTGTCCCCTCGCGAAGGATGAAAGATAATATTCACCAGATCTTGAGTGTCATTTTGAATCAAAGTGATGCCGTCTTTTTGCTCTAAGATGAGGTGTTTAGATCTTACGGCATCAAGTGTAAGGACGAGAAGTTTTGGAAATTGAGAAAGGACGAACCCTAATTCTTTGTGGTTTAAAGTTTTTGTATCTCCACCCATCAGAATCTTTTTTGCAAATAAAACGCCTTCGATTTTATCAATCGTGGTTTGACTTCCTGATGTCACAAAAGCTTTAACCAAATCCATAATTTCAATGGTATGCAACTCCTCACCACGATCAGGATTATAGATCTCCATAAGTGCGGTCTGAATTTGTACTGCTGCGTCTTCCACTCTTTTTCGATGTGACTCATGAACCGAAAGATTTGCCGGCTGAGATGATCCGAAAGTATGAGAATAGTGACGGTAAGCCTGAAGGTTAAAGGCTTTAACAAGACCCACGATTTTTGAAACAGTATCTCGTGAAATAAAATCTTTTGATTCACCTGTGATCAAATGACCAAGATCAAAAACTGCATTGATAGCAGGATATGTATTCGGTTTAATTTCTGGTTTATTTTTTTTTAAGTAGTTAATCAGAGCTTCACGAGAGAGCTTTCCTCCTCGTCCCAACTCTGAAACATCCATAAAAATATTCAAGTTTTTCTCAAGACAATTAAGAGTATCGGTAATTGGTCGCTCGAGAATATCCGCTAAATCATCAATCACAAGTTCACAATCGGCCTTAAGACGACTGGATTCAAGTTTTGCCGTGACGACGTTTTTCTTAAACAAATCACCACAGCCAGAGAGAGCTAAAGGAAGGACCATCATCAAAAATATATTCTTGAAGTTCATCCTTTAATTTTCAAGGGTCTTGCATGAGAGGTAAAGAGGAGGGAGAATCTGCCGACTCTAAAGATATCGGCAACTTACACTACAAACCCTTAAAAATTCAGCCCAATCGAGGAAAGGAAGAGCTTTAACCAGCTATCTGATTGCGCCTCAACATCCTGCGCAATGGCCATATCTCCCTGAGTCAAAATCAAAGGTCGACTCATGAAAAATGACTGCTGAGCGCTAGCTTCATGAGGGGTCAACACGGCCAATTCATCACGGGGAATATCATTGGGATTTCTTAAAAGATTACAGTCAAAAGTTGAAGCCGCACCCTGCTCGCCAATGGTTAATAAAATGGAGGCAATGGTTTTTCTTTTAGCAGGAGCACCTTTATTAAAACTCACAAGAAATTTTGCAAACTTCCAGATCGAACTAAAATTTTTCTGATCTGGAACTTGTTCATACTTAATTAAAAATTGATAGATCTGCTTTTTCAGCTTTTTAATAATCCCTGGTTGATTTTCAAGAAGACCATCCAAGGCCGGCGAATAAATATTGTAAGCATCCATGACTTCATCCGCGTCCATAATATTATTTCGATTTCTTACATCCCAACGCAGAATAGTGGTCTCGATATGCATCATCGCCATAATAATCGCCTGCAAATCACCCTTTGAATAAAAAATCTCTTCCGTCGTATTTGGGTACAGATGACAAGTACGAGCTGTTTTACTTGTCGTTATAAGATAGTCTTCATTGGCCTGGTTATTCGGTATTTTACAAACTAATTTTTTTGCCTTTGGATTACCAGATTCTGATTCATAAATGGTTGCTCCAAGTGAATCAAAGAGTTTAGGAAACTGATCAGGATAGCTTAAACATAACCCTTCGAAGAAATGCCCTCTCACGCAGCTAGGATTAAATCTTCCAAATTCGTCTGCTTCACATTTCTTTTCATCTACCAGCTTGGTCAAATAGTCATTGATGTCTTTTGAAATATCGATCGAGGTAAACAGGCTAATAGCAAACTCAGTGGCTTCATTAACATCAAAAACTTTATTTTCATCTGATTGATACTGAAAGAGTGACCCAAGCAGTGTAATCGTTTCCGCAATTTTTTGCTCTCGGCCGGGGTACATCAAATCATTTTCAATTAGGACTTTCTTGAATTTTTTGACGAGAGCAATCACCTGGTTCTTTGTCATGTAAACGCCATTCAAAGTCCCAATGGCATTACAGGCTTCTTGACCTTCAAGATTATTTGCCGGGCAACCATAACGTTTCATGACAAGAGTAAGAGCGTATTCATACATCGCAATTTCATAGACGGCAGTAGGATTTCGGAAATAATCATCAGTGTAGTAAGCAGAAATGTTTTCCCCACGCATGAATCGATACTGCTTTAAGATTCTTACAAAATGATCAACACGTTTTTTTTCGCTCCTAAAAAGATTGTAGAGGTTTTTAAAATCATAAGTTATTTGGCGTCCAGGACGCGATTCCAACAAGACTCTCTCCGTTGCCCAGAAACGATGAAACATAGTTCCTGTTTTTAAAACATTAAGACTATGATTAAAAAACAATTTGAGGTCTGCACCTAAGACTTTCTGATCATCACCTTCCATCACGATGACCTTGGCTTCTTTGATGAGATCAATGTATTTAGTGATGTCAAATTTATCTGAATGAGTCAGGATATCAAATGCATCTACTGCGTCCTGAATGGAAAAGAGAACTTCCTGGCTTCGGTCTCCCATTTTCTGAGGGAAAATTAAATTATTGAGAATTTCCACATCCGTATTAAGAAATTGAACCATAGATTCTTGGTCTAGCCTGATATCCTTATATCGAACAGCATCCAAGGCCAGAAGAACATAAGAGCTAAAATTTTCAACCAAACTAGCCAGTTCGAGGTGATTAATTTCAAATTTCTCCCCACCGAGAATGATCTTTTTGACGAACAACATCTTTTTAATTTTGTTCATTGAATTGACATTTTCTTCAGCAGTGAAACTATCAATTAAATTCAAAAGATCGAGTTTATGGACCTCGCCATTTCTTTCGGGGTTGAAAATTTCTTTTAAAGCCGAAGTAATGATCAAGGCAGCAGGCTTGATCCGCTGATCTCTTTGAACCTTGAAATTTTCATAATCAATAGGCTCATTTGACATGAAAATTGGCTTAAAGTTGGTTGAAGCTTTTTCATTGAAAATTTTAGCAAACTTAACGAGAGCATCGATATTTTTATCTGAAATATAATCTGGATCATCTCCGTAAATCAGAAAATTAATATCGAAAACGGATTTAAGCGCCCTCAAGACTTCTGGCTTAATATCCTTACGATTCTTTTTAATGTAATTTTCTAGTGCCACTCGAGATAAGTATCCAGGTTTATTGGATTCAACAGCCTTAACAAAAAGTTTTAAGTTCTTTCCTAGGCAATCAATCGTCCCCTGAATGGGTTCTTCGAGAATCAGGGCAAAGTCATCAATATTTAATTCACAATTAGCATTAAACCCGCTTGAGTCCAGAGGCACTTTTTGAACTTGCTTTTGAAACATGTCTCCACACCCACTCAAAAGCAGGAGTAAACTCATGATCAGCATTCGAATTGTCAAAAAGCCCATATCAAAATCCTAATAGGTATAACGAAGGCTCGCAAACAAAGCATCGTTATTTGTATAAGGGGACCAATAAGACTTACCATTCGTTGGAGTTCCAATAAGATTAACACCCAATGTGGTTAACCATTCCGATGAAATTTTATAACCGGCCCTGAACATTAAAAGTCGATCAGTGGTTAACATATCGTATTTCAAGTCAGCCGAAAGTTTAAATTGAGAGGTAAAATTGCGCATGATGAATGCATTCACTGCCTGATTCCATCTAGGATCCTGAGCAAGAGAGTCGCGAGTTCTGTCGAATGGACTTAAGCGAGCAACATAATTAAAGCCCATTCCATACACATCATTAATTTTTGAAATACCACCACCAACATAATCCTCTCGTCGCTTTTCAGTCTTAAGCTCGGTATACGTTGTTGCCTGCTGGCTTCCATCGGGGTAAGTATTTGGCCTAACGGCAACTCCCGAAACATACATCTGAAGATCCGCATTTCGATAAATCAAATTTCCACCATACAAATCGTGGTAATAGAACTGAGGTTTAACAAATGCTTTGATCGAGTCACTTAAACCGCTCAAAGCAACTTCGACTTGTGTTGAAACTTGGTTTTCTGGCTTTCTCATGACGTAGGCATCAGCTTTCCAATTTTTATTTTCCCAACCAGCACTAGCGCCAATGCTATATCGAAAAACCACATCAGTAATTTGCGGATAATCCACATAGTAATAGATTGGAATCGTGGTACCAGGAGTTATTTCTGTTGATGAAGCTGGAGCATTCGCCCATGGATTTCGAGAGGTGATGGTATGCTTACTTTTATTAACATCTAGTCCGGGATTCATCTCTGGGACATAAATTGGAGAGCCAAAGGCTTTCCAAACAAAACCATTGCTGGAGCGGTTTTCATATTGAGCGCCAATCAAACCTTCCTGACCAGGATCAAAGAAATCGAAATTTTTACGATTATTTAATTTTCCTAATCCCCATGTGCTATCAACGCTAGCCCAATTGAGAATTTGGCGCCCAAAAGTTAATCGATCCCCTGTTTTTTCGGTGGCATTCCAAGGGCGAAGGATCCCATGTTTTGCAACATAAGCCTCTTGAAGCGAATACATGGTAAGGCTCTGGTCATTAACGAGGGCCGAGAAATTGAACTTTTGTTCTAAATCGTCTGGACGTTGGCTAAAATAGGTAAAATTAAAATCCCCATTATATCTGTTACCAGGAACATCTCCCACGTCACGATTAATTTGATTACTTAGACCGCCAATGTGTCCATGAATAGTATCAGATGGAGCAGCATAAGCAGAACTTACAGCTCCAGATAAGCAAAGTGTTAGTAAACGATGTCTCTTCCAAGTCGTCATGATTAAGCAAACCTTTTAAAAACTAATAGGAAATCCGCCTATCATACTCATTTCATGTCATTCTTTCATTGAGAATTGTAGCAATCTCAGGGCCAAGATCGGGGTAGGCCTGTAAAGTTTTCCCTGGCCGTCAAAACTTAGAACCTTTTTGCTTGCAGTTGGTGCATATTCCTAGGTAGCATCACAGCGATTTTTCAACTGTACAGAAGGATATCCCTTATGAAGAAGTTAACTATTGGATTTTTAATGACTTTTACCATGTCGATGGCAGCAGCTGAAGCCTCTTCTCAGCGCTTTCATCCCCATCACCTCTTTATCAAATTGAAAAAAGGTGAAACTTTAGTGCAGTCTCCCCTCATTAAAAGTGCCAAAAAAGTAATCGGCCGCCTATATTTAGTCAAAACTGATAATCCCGAAGCCCTCTCTGC
>CANFNX010000095.1 GCA_947448495.1 Bacteriovoracaceae bacterium
GAGGAGTACACCCTTTGGCATTTTTCCTCCAAGAGATTTAACCTTATCCGCATTACGAAGAAATTCGATCACCTCTTTAAGTTCCTCAAGAGCTTCATCTGCACCGGCCACGTCTGCAAAGGTGACTTTTGTATCTGTCTCTGCATAGATCTTGGCCTTGTTTTTTCCGATCGACATAAAACCACCTGGCCCTGAGAGAGACTTTGCACCACGCTTGAAGGCATAAATCCAAAAAGAGATAAATAAGAAAAAAGGGAGAAGAAAACTGGCGACGGTTAAAAGGGTATTTTTTTCACCTAAGCTTTCATAGCTCACCCCATGCTGATCCAATATTTTCATTAATTCCGGTCTTACGATAGTGGTTTCAAATTTACTTTTTCCATGAACAGGCTTTTTAAACTCGCCTTTCATTGTATCTCCAAGGATCGTGACTTTTTTGACTTCTCCACGATTGAGTTTTTGATTGAATTCACTATAGGGAATTTGTTCTAAAGCCGCATTTTCGATACAACTTCTGATGAGAAGAAAAGTCATCAGAATAAGAAAGAAGTAAAAGAAACTGAATTGAACTTTGGGTGGTGTTTTCTGTTCCATGGGCAAAGCCTAGAGAGAAAAATTTTTCCCGCAAATCCGCTCAGGGTCATTAAATGAATATCATCGACAGTGGAAAAACCTTATTCTAAAGAGTTAAAGCGTTTAGGTAAAATGTAGCTAAAAAAAGGAAAAAATATGTCAAAAATCATTAAATGTTTTGAAGAAGTTTTTCGATAAGACTCAAACCATCTGAAGGAAACTAAAACACAATGGCCAAACGTAGAACACCGATTAAATTAACTCCTGGCTCTATTATTGCCACCTGTATTCTCTCTTGGGCCACTTATCTTTGTGTCATCGAAATTGTTACTGATTATCACCACTAAATACTTTCAATTTGCCTATGTTTAAAAATTCATCGAAAATCATCTCATGGTACAAATTTTTGCTTATGCTGTTTTTACTGTATTCTTCCTTGGCGACATATACATTGATCTTCAGGAGCAGCTCCCCTTAAGTCATGTTTGGCATGAAGTGGTGATGTTTGCTTTTTCACTTGCGGCCCTAAGCTGGCAAGTTTGGATGATCACCAAAAAGAATCGTCACATCCGGGCCATTCATACCGAACTGCTCGAAGCAAAGAAATCTTATTTAGAATGGAAGGAGCGCAGTAAGGCCAGCGCTGGGGCGATTCGAGAGATGATTGATGAGCAACTTGGCCAGTGGCAGCTTTCTCAAAGTGAGAAAGATGTGGCCCTATTTCTCATTAAAGGCCTGTCCATGAAAGAAATTGCTGAGATTCGCCAAACTCAAGAAAAGACTGTTCGGACCCAGGCGACCACCATTTATCGTAAGTCCGGTCTGTCTGGACGTCAGGAATTAGCAGCCTTTTTTTTAGAAGATATTCTTTCTCTACCAGATTAAAGGACTTTAGGGCATTCGTCCCATGGTCAATTTCTACTTCTTCATCGAAAATCCCTCGTGGCAGTCACTTTTCTATCTGCTAAAGTTACTGATCCATTTCGTTTGAGTTGAGAGGAGTTTAGGCTATGAAGTTATTTTGGACCTGTTTACTTGTTGTGATGTTTAGTCAATTTGCAGTTGCTGAGGTGAGTCTTCAGGACTTGGGCTTAGGCGATGATGCCGTGAAAGAGACACCTCAAAAGATTGAATTTCAAAACACCATGAAAGAGCGCCAGAGAAAGTTAAAGCGCCATGAGGTCTTAGGACTTGCAACATTAGGCTTGATGGCGGCTACCGTAATGACAGGTGATCAAGGAGCCGAGGGTAACACCCATATGTACTTGGGCATGGCCACTGGGGCGATGTATTTTACGACGGCTTACTACTCTCTTACAGCTCCCAAGCCTATGGGGGTGATTGATCGAGGAAATATCAAGTGGCATAAGGCCCTAGCATGGGTGCATTTTCCTGCCATGGTTCTTGCTCCTATTTTGGGGTACATGTACAAACAAAATGAAGAGCATCATCGCAAAAGCTCATCACTCGTAGAACAACATCCAACTGTCGCTCAGATTGGATTTGGTGCCTTTGCTTTATCTGCTGCTTTGATGACCATCGAATTTTAACTAAGGGATCAAAATGAAAAATCTCATCTTAATATTGGTATTATTTTCTAGTACTTCCTTGCTTGCCAAAGACTTTAAACTTGCGAGTGCTAAAGCGATTTATACCGTTAAACATCTGATGAAAACCGTGAAAGGTCGAAGTGAAGAGCTTAAGGGCAAAATGGTTTGTGATCAAAAGGAATGTGAGTTCCTTATCGCTGTTCCTGCTAAATCCTTTGTGTCCAGTGACAGTAACCGAGATCTCAATATGCAGACGATTCTCGATGTTGCTCGTTTCCCGCTCGTGACGGCAAAGGGAAAATTTCCAGCAACGGAGCTGGAGAAGAGTGATTGGACCTTGAAATCCCTCATCAGCATTCATGGAGTCGAAAAAGAGTACTTGGTGAAGATAAAGAAATCACAAATGATGGAAGCTCACTTCAACCTCAAACTTGAAGATCATAAAATCGAGCGACCAAGCTTATTAACGTTCAAAATCGAAAATGAAGTTCCAATGGATTTTGAAATCCACTGGGCAGAATAATAAATACTATGAAGTTGTATTACATCCTTTTAACTCTCTTTGTTTGTTCATCATCCCTTCAAGCGATGACATTAGATGAAGTGAGGAATCTTGCCATTTCAAATTCGTTGAGTTTGAAAGCAAAAGATATGGAAAGCCATGCTCTTGCTAGCGAAAAAAATCTCCGTGGCAAGTGGCAAAATCCTCAATTGATGGGTCAGGTAGGAACATTAAAATCTGGTGGAGTCACAGGGCCAACAGTTGAGGTTAGCTTAACTCAGGCCGTCCCTTTGTCAGATAAATTTACCCTGCGAAAAGAACTTGCTGACTTAGCCTTGAAATCTCAGGGAATTGAAAAAGATTATTTTAGCAACTGGGTTGAACATCAGGCCCTTCTCTCCGCCTGGAGAGTCTTAATCGCCAAAGAACTCTATAAGCATGGAATAGAAAGAGCCGAAAGAATAAAGTTGATTGAAAAGTATCTGGCCACTCATCCCAGAGTGTCTATTCGTCAAAAGGTCGAGCAATCAATAATTTCAAGCTTAGTCTTGCAACTGCTTAAAATGCAGGATTTAAAAAAACATGATCTGGTTCAAGCTGAAAAAGATCTGGAATTTTGGATTGGCAGACCTATCCAGGCCAGCGAATTAAAATTTTATCTTCCTAGTGACGATCATCTCGTGATTCCTCATGGAGAATTGAAAAATCAAGATCTCGAACTAAAAATTGCCAAAACTCAATTAGAAATTTCCAAAGTTGATGCTGAATTGGCCCGTAAAGAGCGCCGACCGGACTTGTTTTTGGGAGGTGGTTATCGTGTGGAGAGTGTGGTGCCTCAGAACCACTTCACGTACGGAATCGTGGGGATGAATATTCCGATATGGGACACAGGTTCTCACCGTCTTGAAGCTGCTCGTGCTCGTCAGAAACGGGATGAGAAGTTTGCTGATGAAGCTGATCGCAAAGTTGGACTCAAACACCAAAGACAGGAAGAGATGGTGCAGTACTTTGTCAGTCAAATTAAAAGATTTCCTCATCGATTACTTAAGCAACAAGAAGATTCCATTCATCAAGCTGAAGCCGGCTTCAAGCAAGGTCTGATTGATGTGAATACACTACTGTTATCAGAAACTCAGACCCACGATGTGATAGATCAAATTTTTATTAGCTGGCAGGGATATTTAGAAAATCTAAGTTCATGGCAACTCATGAGAGGAGAAAAGTTTGTATGGGAAGCCAAGTAGAAAAATCATCCCTTTTAGATAAATGTATTGATTGGGCCCTGGCAAATAAATTTTGGGTGTTATCATTCACAGTGATGTTTACCTTCGCTACTTTATATAAAGTAAAAGAACTATCAGTTGATGCTGTTCCAGACATCACCAACGTTCAGGTGATGGTCAATACGAAAACAAAAGGCCTTGATCCGGAAAAAGTAGAGCTGACCGTCACTCAGCCAATTGAATATGAAATGATGGGTATACCTGGCCTTAAGGATATGCGATCGATATCCAAATTTGGTTTATCTCAGGTCACACTTATTTTTCAGGATGGAACAGATATTTACTGGGCCCGCCAACAAGTTTCTGAGAAGCTGCAAATCGCGACGGGTGCTTTGCCTCTAGGCCTTCAACCAGAACTGGCCCCTATCACTACGGGCCTGGGTGAAGTGTATATGTATAGTCTGAGCTTGAAGCCGGACTCGCCCTACCTCCAAAAATCTCACAAAGAGCAAATGCTCTATCTGAGAGAAGTTCAAGATTTTCAAATTCGTCCTGTTCTCAGACGAGTCCATGATGTTGCCGACATTGATTCTAACGGAGGACTGAAAAAAGAACTTCACATCAATATTTTTCCAGAGCTTTTAATCAAGCATGGTTTGACGATTGATAAGGTCGAGCAAAAGCTGAAAGGGTTAGGGGAGAGTTTTGGTGGGGGAACAATTGAGAAAGATAAAGAGGCGCTGATTATTAAATCATCAACGTCGATTGATAATCTTAATGATCTTGAAAATATCAGTCTTACTCAACGCTACAACGGCGATAGGTTAAAACTGAAGGATGTCGCGAATGTGGGTATTGATGCAACCCTAAGAATTGGGGGAGCGACTTTCAATGGGGAAGAAACCGTTCTGGGCACTGTCTTGATGAAAAATGGTGGAAATGGGAGAGTCGTTAGTCTGGATGTGGAAGAAAAACTTAAAACGATTTTAATTCCACCTGATGTAAAAATCACCAAGCTCTACTCTCGTGGATTTTTGGTAAATACAACACTCAAAACGGTGATTAAGAACCTTCTCGAAGGTGCCTTACTTGTCATTGTCATTTTGCTTATCGTGCTTGGCCACTGGCGTGCCGCTCTCATTGTGTCACTCGTGATTCCTCTTTCGATGTTAGGAACAACTCTTGGGATGCAATTCTTTGGTATTTCTGGAAATCTCATGAGCTTAGGGGCGATTGATTTTGGTCTCGTGGTGGATGGAGCTGTCGTGCTAATTGAAACCCTCGTGGCAAGTTTTGCTATGCTCTCAATAGAGGAGCGAAAAAATCTAACCAAAGATCAAATTGTTTCCAGTAAAACCAAACTCGTTATGCGTCCAGTGGTCTTTGGATTATTAATGATCATGCTCGTTTATCTGCCGATCCTCCTTCTGGAAGGAGTCGAAGGAAAGATGTTTCGTCCGATGGCGTACACTGTTCTCATGACTTTAGGCTGGTCTTTATTCTTCACTATCTTTCTTATGCCGGTTTTGGCAGCTATCTTCATCAAGATTCCTGATGAGTCTCATCATGAAGAGCATGAGACTTTTTTCTTTAAAAAGCTCAAGGCCTTCTACGAACCTATTCTAGGAAAAGTGATTCATCATCCAATCGCTCTAATTTCAACAGGGTTGATACTAGGGATAATCAGTCTCATCGTGTTTTTAAAACTAGGCACAGATTTTATCCCTCAATTGGATGAAGGTGATCTTGTGGTCAATATCACTCGCAATGCCAAGATCTCCCTAAGTGAGGCGCTAAAAGAACAGCAAGAAGTTGAAAAGAAAATTGCTAAAATTCCAGAGGTCGACTTAGTTTTCTCTCGTCTGGGGACTCCTGAGTCAGCCACGGATCCTATGGGGGTTCATCTTGCTGATACATTTGTCATGCTCAAAAAAGATCGCACTTTATGGACGGTAAAAACTAAAGATGAAGTGTATCAAAAAGTAAAAAAAGAAATTGAGTCATTAGGCTTTGATCAGGAACTCGCTTCCACACAACCCATTGAGATGCGTTTCAATGAAATGCTTGAAGGCTCGAGGGCCGATGTTTCACTTAAAGTGATTGGTGCTGATCTCTCATATATGGTTGAAGAAATTGACCGCATGGCCGAAAAAATGCAAAAGGTTCAAGGTCTTGAGAGTGCCGAGATGGATCCATTGACCGCTCTAAGAAAAAGTCATGTGGTGGACATCAAGCCCAAGTTTAATGAGCTTTCACGTTTTAATATTAGTCTCGATGAGTTTAACCAAACAATTGTGGGCTTTATGCAAGGGGCCCCTATTGGGCAATGGATCCAAGGGATTCGTCGTTTTTCCATTGTTGTTCATTTAGATGAAGAGCGCCGAGATAACATCGAAGAAATTAAAAACCTTCCTGTTGTTCTTCCCGATGGGGGAAGTGTTCCGCTCGAGCAGATTGCCACCATTGAGATAAAAGACCAGGTGACCACCATTGCACGAACTTGGGGACAGCGATATGCCGCACTCTCACTGAACCTAGATAATCGGGATACGATGAGTTTTGTGAATGATGTAAAGAAAGTGATCGCTGAGAATCCCGTGCGAGAGGATCATCAATTCTATCTTGGGGGACAATTTAATAATATTGAACGGGCGAAACTACGCCTGCTCTTTATTATTCCGCTCACACTCTTCCTGATTATTTTTATTCTATGGAGAGAGTTCGCCTCAATCAAAGATGCCCTGATGATTTTTCTTTGTGTTCCATTTGCTGCCTTTGGTGGGGTTTTTGCGCTTTATTTTCGTGATATTCACCTGAGTCTGTCAGCGGCCGTTGGATTTATTGCTTTAATCGGAATCGCCCTTTTAAACGGGATTGTATTACTGACTATTTTTAATCAACTGAGACAGGCCCATCCTGAACTTAGTCTAAAAGAAATTGTTATCCGAGGAACATTGTCTCGACTCCGTCCTGTCGTCATGACAGCGATGGTTGCCTCAATCGGTTTTATTCCGATGGCAGTGAATACTGGCCTGGGATCTGAAGTCCAACGTCCTCTGGCTTCAGTGGTCATCGGTGGAATACTTTTCTCGACGGTTTTAACCTTGATACTTTTTCCTACCGTTTATCTTTATCTCCATCGTAAGCAATCTTAATTTTCATCTGGCACTTCTCTTGCTTCATCAATCACGTCACCGCATGGTGATATGATTGATGAAAGGAGAGCTGTATGGATAAAGTTAAAGAGATCATGACAAAAAATCCGGTTTATTGTTTACCTGATGCCAATCTTGAATTTGTTGCCCGTTTGATGAAGGACCATGATTGCGGGGAAATTCCTATTGTGGATAATGAGAAAAATCTCAGTCCTATTGGTGTTGTGACAGACAGGGACATTTGTCTTCGCACCATTGCTTTAGGAAAAAATCCGCTTCAACTCACAGTGAGGGATACGATGACTTCACCGGCAAAAATTATTAATTTAGATTCTCCGATTACCACATGTTGCGAGGTGATGGAGTCCAATAAAATCCGTCGTATTCCGGTGGTTGATCATACTGGGCGAATCTGTGGGATGGTTTCTCTGGCTGATATTGCCAACAAATTGGATGAGGCGATCACCAGTGAGGTGGTAAAAAATATTTCAAAACCGATTCAAGTCTTTGGTTAATTGACGGAGACTCCAATCAAGTGGCCAATAAAATAAGTGGTTCCACCTGAGAGGAGTCCCAACAAACACATTCTGAGGCCACTTAGGATTAGGGATTTTCCTGTGAGAAAACTAATAAGAACGCCGGTCAAAAAGAGTGTGCCAAGGCTTAGCATAAAAGAGGTGCTGCTTGCCACGGTGGGAGTCATGAGTAAAAAAGGGAAAAGGGGGATCGATGCCCCGATCGCGAAGCAAATAAAACTTGAAATGGCCGCTCCTAAAGGTGAGCCAAGCTCAGAGGGATTCAGTCCTAGCTCCTCTCGCGCGAGTGTATCGAGAGCCTTTTCCTTATCTTTCACAAGTGAGAAAGCAATATCATCGGCAAGTTTCGTTTCTACACCCTTTGCCTGATAAATCATGGAAAGTTCTTTTGCTTCTTCTTCGGGAAATTCATGCAGCTCCTCTCTCTCGAGAGCGATTTGATTTTCAAAAAGTTCTGTTTGAGATTTAACGGAAATATATTCTCCTGTCGCCATCGAGAGGGCCCCGGCCAGAAGACCAGCAACTCCTGTGAGGATAAGAATCTTGCTCTCACTATGAGCACCAACCATGGCAAATACTAAGCTCGCATTAGAAACGAGTCCGTCATTGATGCCAAAAATAGCCGCTCTTAAATTTGAGCCGGCAGCAATTTTAGAGTGAATTTTTTCATTATTAAGGACAGCTTCAGTGAGGTGAGTATCCCCCAGTCGATAAAGTGAAATGCCCCGAATTTTCATTCCAGAAAGGAGATCGATAAAAAACCTTGGACCAAATTTCTGGATAAGTTTAATTACTATTCTTGTTTTAAAATCTGGTTGATAAATCCAATTTTGTCCGTCAGGGCTTTTTCTTAACCAGATTTCAGATTGGTGAAATGACTCTTGAGCGAGTTTTGTAAAAAGCTCACCTTTTTTAGTTCCACTTTCAATCTTGGCCAGAGCAAGGTAAATGTCTCGGGCCTCTCGTTCAGATTTCCAGTTTTGAAAATAGGACTCTTTTGATTTCACTCTTTTTTTCCTGTGATCATGGCCAGCCATGTCTTTCTTTTAAATTTAATTGTATCTACAAGGATGCCTAGAAAATGACCCAGGACCATAAATTTTGTTATCGTGGCGAGTGCCCCATGGGTTTTTTCCAACCACTCTTCACCCCAAAAAGCATCTAACCCCATCATAAAGCCAGAGACTCCTAAAAGAAAGACCATCAACCAAATCCCTAGGTAGACCCATGAGGCCATAGGATTGTGACCAACATAGTTTTTTGGTGTCGCTGTTAAAAGTGAAACAAGATAAATTCTAACCTTGTGGAGCGAGAGAGGAAATGAGCGAAAGCGGGAATGTTCTCCTCCTACAAGGCCCCAATAAATCCGCGCTACCAGTGCCACGAGAGCAATGTAGCCTAAGATTTTATGAGGTGACTCCCCACCCTCAAGAATGTAATTCAGAAGGACGGGGAGAGCGATAAGCCAATGAAAGAGTCTTGTTGGTAAATCCCAAATTTTCATTATTTTTTCGATTTTATAACTTCTCCGGTCACTGGGTTGAAATAAATTTCAACGCGATTGCCTTGTTTATCATGTCCATAGATCTCGTAGCAGTTTCCTTCAGTCACCTTAAATTTTTTAATCTTATAGGTCTGTTCCAGTTCTTTTTTAAAAGCGTCTTCGTTTTTCCATTTGTCCTTGGCCTCTTTGGTACATTCCACGGCGGCCATGGCCTGAGAGAGAGTGAGAAGTAGTGAGCAAGTTAATAAAATTTTCATCTTCATTCCTTTGTAAAGTGACTTTTCCGTCTCTCTTAGCTTACACAAAATGAGATTTTACCACATTGGGCGGACGTCTAATGAAGATAATTTAATTGTTTGATGACTCAGACAATCGGTTAAGAATGAAAACACTTGTTTAATCTCTTGAGAGGACTAAAATGGAGGGAATATATTAAAAAATCATGAGTTATCTTCCTTGGACATATGTCCTATGGAGTAAAGAAGGTTCAATGAAACGATTTATTTTAGCCCTCCTGACATTTATCACCACTGTTTCTGCCCAAACGATTAAACAAGAAATCGTTTCACCAGTGACCACAAAGGCTTCTAAGATTTTTTGGTCTGGGACGGCCACGACTGTTTTCTTGGTGCTCACTGAAGATCAAATTTCAGATAAGGTGACTCATGATTTGAGGACCCATAAACCACTTGGGGATGCGTCTAAGATTGGTGACTACTATGGCCAGATGATACCGAATGCGGCCTATACACTGGGAATGCTTGCTCACGGATATTTTACCAAAAATGATACGTCTTCCGATCGAGCGGAAATGATGTTTAAGGCGACGGCCTATGCAGGACTTACGGCAACTCTTTTAAAATACACGGTGAGAGAACCACGCCCAGATAACATTAAAGAAAAAAATTCATTTCCTTCAGGTCATACCACCACAGCCTTCGCCTTTGCTTCTATGGTGGCGATGGAGCATGAGTGGTACTGGGGAGCTCCAGCATTGGCCTTGGCGACTTTAACGGGTGTGAGTCGCATGAATGATGGAAGGCATTTTCTCCATGACGTTGTGGCCGGGATGACCATTGGAGCGAGCTATGGACTAGGAGTGTGGTATGCAAAAAGAGGAAATGGTGCCCAAGTCGCTTTTGCACCTATCATTGATCAAAATACAACCGGTCTTAGAATCGTGAGTAGTTTCTAGTGAAAAAAATTGTTATTCACTCTGCTGGTAGTTACGAAAAACTCAAACTAGAAGAGCACCCAGATCTCATCGCTTCAGGGAGTGACGTGGTCGTCGAGGTGAAAGCGGCCGGTGTGAATTATGCTGACTGCTGTGTCCGCTGGGGCGTTTATGAATCGGCCAAGAAATTTATTGGTTGGCCTATAACACCAGGGTTCGAATTTTCTGGCATCATAAAAAAAGTGGGGGATTCCGTCACTCGCTTTAAAGTTGGTGACCGAGTTTTTGGTATCACTTTTTTTAATGCTTATGCCTCAGAAGTTAAAGTTCATGAGAAGTATTTATACTCTCTGCCAACGTCATTCAGTTTTTCTCAGGCAGCCGGATTTCCGGCGGTCTTTATGACAGCGTACCATGCGCTCTTTCAATTGGTTCATTTACCACCTCAGGCACATATCCTCGTTCACTCTGCCGGTGGAGGAGTGGGATCAGCTATTCTTCAATTAGCGAAGGCCAAAGGTCTAAAAGCAGTTGGAGTTGTCGGTTCATCCCATAAAGTAGACTACGTAAAATCACTTGGAGCAATTCAGGTCATTGATAAGTCTCGAGAAGATTTGTGGCAACAAGCGAAGAGTTATGTTCCTCAAGGTTATGATGCTGTCTTAGATGCAAATGGCCCAAGCACCATGCAGGAGAGCTACGATATTTTGCGGCCAACCGGAAAACTAATTGTCTATGGCTCACACTCCATTCTGCCGCAGACGGGCTCAGGGCGGATGAATTATCTTAAGGCGGGGTTAGGATTGCTCAAAATGCCACGCTTTAACCCGATGAAACTGATCACGGAAAATAAAAGTGTGGTGGGTTTTAATCTCTCCTTTCTCTTTGATCGTGATGATCTGGTCGGAGAAGGAATGCAAAGTTTGCTCTCCTTAATTGAATCAAAAGAGATCATGGCGCCCAAAGTGACCGAGTTTAAGTTCGAAGATGTCGCCGAAGCGCATCGCTTAATTGAGTCCGGAAAGTCGACAGGAAAAATTGTTCTTACTTTCTGAGTGACCAAAATCATCCCAAACTAGTTCTCTCACCAATTGGCCTGAGTTTTGCTCAGGAAATCTCCAACATTCTCTGTGATCTACTTTAGAAAAGGAGTTCTTTATGTTTAAGAGATATCTGATTGGTCTCAGTTTACTGATTTTAAGTTCAATGAATCTCTGGGCGACAACTGTGCATTATGTGAATTGCGGAATTTCTGGAACAGGTTTGCAAGATGCCATCGACGATGCTGTCTCGGGAAATCTCATTCGTATCAGTGGGATTTGTCGTGAAGCCGTTAGAATTAACAATAAGGATTTAACTCTTTACGGGAATACGGGCGCCGGACTAGAAACCCCAGCGGGAACATGGAGTTTTGCCCCTTACACAAATCGTCATCCGTTACTTTTAGTTACGAACGCACGAGTGACGATCCATAATCTTCACTTTAATGGACGACAAACAGCGGATGATTCAAATCACTCGGCTCTGATGGGAGTCTATTTTTTAAATGCCAATGGAGAGGTTTCAAATTCTCACTTTACCGGATTCAGAAGGGCAAGTCGTACAGAAGATTGGGATATTGTACCTATCCGCATTCTCAATACATCAGTTGGACCAGATGTACTGAATATTTACACCAGGACTGTGACAATTACGAATAACCATATCGAAGATTTTGAAACGAATGGTATTTTTGCCAATACTAATGACAGTTATCACAATCATGCACCACTCGTTGTTTATATTAACAACAATCATATCGTGGGCGCGGGAGAAATTGAGACTAACCAAAATGGAATTCAGATTCATGGATTCTCGGCAGGCCTTCATTCATCAGTGAGTGGCACCATTAAGGATAATGACATTCACTACATAACAAGTTCATCTACTGAGCATGACTCATCAGCGATTCTTACCGCACCCTATGAAAATGGAACTTACAGTTTTGTCCGTTACAGTCTTTTAACCTATACTGGAAATGATACAACCAATTCTGATATTGGTCTTGCCATTCACAATACGGCAGCGTTGACTCTTTCAGGGAATACGATGAGAGACGGGATGAGAGGGATGGAGCTTGTGGGAAAAAGTTTTCTTGTGAGTACAAATACGTTTAAAAATTTAGATGAAGGAATTTATGCTTCGGGCAGTGTCACGACATCCACAGTGACTGTGAGTGGAAATTCGTTTATTAATGTCACAAATCTTTTCTTAAATGCTGGGACCACTTTTAATGTCCTCTCAAATAATGTTTTTAATACTTTCTTACCAATGTCACCATTGGAAGTGCCTTTGTTTAGTAAGGTTGTGGGAGC
>CANFNX010000096.1 GCA_947448495.1 Bacteriovoracaceae bacterium
ATCCGTCAGTGTTCCATAGTTAAAAAATGTCTTTTGATTCGCGACAGCTGTTTTCCAAGCTGTACTCATATCTGTGATTGAAGTTGATTCATCTACGCTGAAGCTTGAAGAGAGTCTTATCGTTTTAGGGAATGTTTTGTTTCCCCATAAGTAGGGAGCACTGGCATTGGTCTTCGCAGAAGTTGAAGCTGATGTCGTCACCTGGGTGTTGGTGTTACAAGCAGTAAGTGCGAAAATAAAGAGCAGGGGGGCAAAGTATTTCAAACAGTCTCCCGTCTTGGCCTGTTGCTTACGTTATCGGCACAAGACGGGCAAATATGAGACCGTTTTTACAGGTTATTTATTGGATTTTGCGTGATCGGCCATAAATTGATCTAAACCATTTTTAGTTAGAGGGTGATTAAACAGTCCTTCAATCACTTTGTAGGGCAAAGTTGCAGTGTCAGCACCCATTAGAGCGCAGTCTTTCACATGCTGAGAATGACGAAGTGAAGCCGCTAGGATTTTGGTCTCAAAAGCATAGTTATTAAAAATTTGACGAATTTCCCCAATCAGCTCCATGCCTGTTTGACCTACATCATCGAGGCGACCGACGAAAGGAGAGACATAGGTGGCACCATTTTTTGCAGCTAAGAGGGCCTGGTTTGCAGAGAAAATAAGGGTCACATTCGTTTTGATATTGTTCTTAGAGAAATGCTTGCAAGCAATCATTCCATCTTTAGTCATAGGGAGTTTAATCACTACATTTTTATGAATTTTTGCAAGTTCTGTACCTTCTTTGATCATCCCCTCGGCATCTAAGGCGATGACTTCCGCTGAAATTGGGCCATCAACAATTTCCGCAATTTCTCGAATAAGCTCAGCGTTTTTCTTGCCAGTCTTTGCTACCAAGGACGGATTGGTAGTTACACCATCAACAAAGCCCCAAGTGTAGGCCGTCTTGATTTCGTTAATATCCCCAGTGTCGATAAAAAATTCCATATAATCTCCTAAAGAAGTCAGGTTAATTAGTCTTGGTTTCCGAGCAATTCGCCTTCATAATAAGAAGCATGAGGACATTTGGCCACTGCGTTTGGATACTATTTTTGATTTTGACCCTAGGCAACTATCGAGTCCAGGCCGTGACTGTTGTCCCGAATTTGCCCCCAGAAGGTGTTCTTGGTCCTGATAATCGTTCTTCCATAGATCCTAATGTCGATTATGAGCATTTTAGTGGTCGGGTCTCTGATAAAGATGATTCTTCAAGGATTTTCAAGGTCCAAGTAGAGAACAATAATACCAAATTTTTCAGGGCCGGTGACGAGGTTCGATTTAAAGTCAATCTCAATGAGAACAAGGACTATTGCCTTGGGTTTGTCAGAAATGTGGAAGATTTTTATTTCACTATATATGTTGAATCTATGGCGCCCTGTTTTTCTTCTGATCAGTACTTCAAACGTGGGACGGTTTTGAATTTTTATTCTAAAAAACTCGCGTTGAGAGTTTATGAGGCATCAAAGTTTCGAGAGCAACTGATTGTTCGTAAAGAAGATTTCCTTAAGCAGCTAAATGACATTAATCATTTCATTTGGACTTTCGATCAGCAGAAAGTAAAAACAGCGGCTGATTTTGATGAACGTATCAATCAACTTCAAAGAGAAAAACGTAAAGCACTTGATGATCTTATTACTCTTAAGCAAGAGCGTCTTGTGCTGCAAAATGAGCTTATGAAGAAACTCAATGAACTTGATGAATCACTTCTTTTTTATCGAGTTGAACGTCAGGAGCTTATGACGGACCGTTGGAATCTCGATCATGATGAGGGTCTCCCTTTTGGTCACCGTCCGCAAGTATTGAAAAAAACTTATCGTTAGGTTAAGTTCGCTTTTTGTCTAAGTAAAACAGCTTAAAATCTTAATTTTAAAGAGTCAAAGCAGCCATTTTTTTGATAAGATGGATTCTCAAGGGAGAGACCTATGCAAGAGATACTACTTAAGCAACAGCTGCTTACTCACCACTCTGTTTATGGCACCTTTAATAAACTGGAAGCTATAAAGCATTTCATGAGATTCCATGTTTTTGCCGTTTGGGATTTTATGAGCCTTCTAAAGTCTCTCCAGCGTGAAATGACTTGTGTTAATGTGCCTTGGAAACCTTCCCAATACCCTCCTGAAATGGTGAGATTGATAAACCAAATTGTCCTTGGTGAGGAAAGTGATCTCGATCAGCATGGGTGTGCCATTTCTCATTTTGAGCTTTATCTCAAGGCCATGGAGGAGGTAGGTGCTTCGACAGCTGAGATTAAAACTTTTCTCAAGACTCTTGATTTGAATGATATTCCTGAAGGTGCTAGAGAATTTGTGAAGCATAATTTAAACATTGCTGAGCACGGCCACATTGTTGAAGTTGCGGCCAGCTTTTTTTATGGTCGCGAAAAGCTTATTCCTGAAATGTTTCAAACTATTGTGGACACACTTAAAAACGAAAATGTTCATGCTCCGACTCTGATTTATTATCTCGAGAGACATATAGAAGTAGACAGTGGAGAGCACGGACCTCTTGCACTTAAATGCCTAGATTATCTTACGGGTGAAAATGAGGTCCTTAAGCAACTTGCCTTCAAAGCTGGTGCCGATGCGCTAGATATGCGCCATAAGCTATGGGATGATGTCTTAAATTCCTTGAGACTCTAATGAGACTTGAATTGATTTTCTAAGAAACTCTTTATTTCTTTTGGGTTCATCACCGTCTCATTCCCGTCTTCCATGGAGTAAATTTTTGTTCCGGTGCAGTTACCTTTGCCATCATAATCCTGCCGACCGCTCGCCAAAATCCCCTCGAGTTCCCCCGTTTTGGAATTAAAAACACCTGAGCCTGAATTAATTGAAAAAGCATCGAGATTCGTTACGTAAGTTGATGCAGTGGCTTTAAGGACAAATCCGCCGTCTGCTATTTTGGTTGGAAGTCCGCTTGGGTGACCGATCAGAGCAATGGCCGCTGTCACTTTTAGGTCATCCCCCTGCCTGAATTTGGCATAAGCACGGTCGGCCACAGGACGCTTGAGCCTGATGAGAGCATGATCCGTTCCTTGTTGAGGATCCATTTTTTTTATTACAACTTCTGAGCATTCATAGATGTTCCCATCCGGGACATTTATGGAAGACTGTCCTTCACTTGTAACTTTATAATCAAAAACCCAGACCATCTCTTTGCATGTTTGTTTTGGGAGATCATAACAATGGGCCGCTGTCATAATAAGATCCGGTGCTACAAGAGTTCCTGAGCAGCTTGCAGCCGTTAATTGTTTACGAAATCTCTCTTCAGTACATAAATGATACATTTCACCAAGAAGTGGAGCCGTAATTTGAGTGAATCCCCCAACTGATTTGAGATGGGATCTTTCTATGAGTGCTGCCGTAGCGGCGGCAGCGCTGACTAGGACTCCGTTAGTCGAACGATACACATCTTGGCGATTATCTTCACCATAGATGGCATCTACACCAGCCAAAGTTTTATTGATCATGAGAAAAAAAATGAGAAATGATTTCACTCTTTCATCCTGCAATTTGGTTTCGGCCTGAACTCTTCCACCTCATCTAGGCGAACGATTTCGAGATTGTTGCTTGCAACATAGTCGAGAATTTTTTTACTTCCATCAACTGAGCTGAGTTGGATATCGTGCTCGAGAACAACTCCCCCTGAAAGCGGATCTGAAATATCGTTTCGTCGTTTAATTTGCGTCGTTAGTCCCTGAGCGGTTTTTATCGTTTTGTAGGTGATATACTTGCCGCCTTCGTTTGAGGCCTTAAAGTTTTCAAACACCTCTTCAGAACTCATCCCCGGAACCCAGTCACTAGAATCAAAATCCCAGAACGCAAATTGAATGCAGTTCTCTCCCATCAACTCTTGAGAGATCTCTTTGAGTGTGTTGAGATGGTGATAATCTTTTCTTTCCCCATAGGCAGCGTAGGGGAAGCGATAATAAAATTTATCCAATTCATGTCCAGCTCTTTTATAGAATGAGGCCAATTCAATAAAGGACTTTTTGACTCTTGATTTCCAAATATCTTTAGGGATTTTATTCGAATTGTCATGATTTCGTCCGTGAGATCCGACGATATGTCCTTCATCAAGCATTCTTTTGACCAATGGGAACGTGGATTCATTGACATTGCTTGTAATGATGAAAAAGGTCGCTTTCGCATTGGCCGCCTTGAGATTATCTAAAATTTTTGACGTATGGATCGGATGAGGTCCATCGTCAAAAGTCAGTGCATATTTTCCTGTCTTATGGAGACTGGGGGCGCCATACTGAGTGTAGCCTTTATCCTGAGAAGTGTAGGTTCTTTCTTCTGGGTATTGGGGATCTGCGAGCACTCCACCAGTCATTAGGGCCATCATAAAGATTGTCATTATTTTGTTCATCAAAAATCCTTCGTCTTTTGATTAGAATTATAGCGAGGAAGAGGGATTCACTTTACTCGGACTGTAAGCTTTTCTTAGGCCGTCAAAAAGTTAGTGATGTCTCGCTTGTTTAGTTAACCAGAAATCAGGTGCTTTGAGGGTTAAGAGGGGTTTTTACCTGGCCAGAAAGCCAAGAGGGATGTGGTATAATAATGGAATGAGACAGGCAAAAGGGCTCACCTTAGGTCTTATTTTATGTCTTTATTCGCTTTCTCTGGATCACCGCCAAGAGGGATTTAGAGGACTTGCGGGTGCTTGGAATATTATTCCTTCTCGATCTCTCTCCGGTCTTCACTACATCTTTAAGGGCTTTGAGTATAATCATGAGCAGGGAACGGTCAGAGTCTCAGGGCCTGTGATTGAGCTCACTCAGGCCGAAAAACTGGCCCCAAAAATTTTCCCAGAGGGTTACTCCTTAGAAATGGACCAAGAGGATTTTGAAGAGGAACAAGAGATTGCTCAGTCTGTTTTTCAGGCCAGGTCTGCAACTGGACGCTCGGTGGGCACGGCATTTCTCGTTGGCCAAAATGTCGTTCTTACAAATAGGCATTTGATGGCGATCAGGCCAGGGCAAAAAAAATGGTCCTGTGGATTCTTTAGCCTCTTATTGAATCATAAGGAAGAAAGAGTGGATTGCCAAAAAGTCCGCTACTGTAGCTCGAGGTATGATTTCTGTGTCATTCAAATGAGTAAGATGCAAAATGGAAAAGATCTCGGAAGCGAGGTTCGGCCTCTTAGGCTGGCCAGAAGAATTCGAGCTGGCGAAGACGTTTTACTTATTCATATCGGAAATGCTGCTGGTCTTGGATTACAGGCCTCAAGAGGAAAAGGTCTAAGAGTTTTTGGTGGAGAGTTCCATCATTTTGTCCCAACATTGATTGGATCTTCTGGCGCTCCGCTATTTGATGAGAAAGGACAAGTGATTGGTATTAACTGGGGGCACACAGGAAAAGAGTTTGATGACGATTCCTATAATAGAGGAGTTCTTTCGTCGACTATCTTCCATGAGCTTCGTCGTACGCATCCTTATACTCTTCGTGATATAAAAAGTTTTCGTTCATGGTCGAGTCGTGAAAAAAAGCATCGACTTGTTAAAGTTGAATCCCCCACTTATTCCCGACTAAAGTAATCCTAAAGGTTTAAATTTATGTAAGAAATTGACAGGAGCCTAAGTCAATAGAGCTTAGTTAACATTAACTATTCTAAAAAAACCAATTAGGAAGGTTTTTCAATTTATTAAGGAGGATTCATGTCCCGTTTAAAACTTTTGGTGATCTTAGCGTTTGTAAGCATTAGCGCATTCGCTCAAGATCTTTCTGTAGAAGGTTTTAACAATCGCTTTACTCTTGTAAAAAATGAACAAGGTAATGTCACTGTTATTAAACTTAAAAGAGCTACGACTCATTTTACGATTCGCCCTTTCATTGAACAGTTAAAAAATGATCTTCTTGGTGAGCAAAGTAAGCTTGCAAAAATGTCTTCGACTGAAATCGATGAGATGATGCTTGAGATGGGGATTAATCCTTATGCCCTTGGTGATGAAGGTGGTTCTGCAGAGGCCCAACATTTTAGAGATTCTGTTCAAAATATTATGAACATCGATGTTGAGTCGGCATTTGCGGAGTTAGATCAAAGAGAGTTCTGGGATGAGTTTCAAACTCGCTTAAATGAAGCAGTTCTCTTTTTAGACCCAACTGTTGTGGCCAATCTTGATGATGCTCGTTTTTTCTATAAAAGAGCAGTAACTTATAAAGTTGTCACTTGGGCCCTTCAACAAGCTCAAAAGAAATTTTCTAATATTCCTGTTCTTAATATTGCCACATTCATTATCGTAAGAGTTCACGATATGATGCTTGAACAACGTCACTTTGCTCATAATATGCTTCTTCATTATTTTGAAAAACTTCCTGAATCTAAGTTGGGGATGACCAAGCTAGAAGTTGATCGCGCTGTTTCTTCAATCTATGAATACAGAATTGATCCAACAAATTATTTCGAGTCTAATAATGCCGCTGCCGACTGGGCCAACTATGGTATTAATAAGTTCTATATGATGGTAAGAAATGGTAACTGGACGATTCAAGATTGGACAGGGCCCTTCTCATCTCAAACCTTCAAAGATGTTAAAAAGCTAAATTTTGCTTTTGCTTCAGTCACTGAAGCAGATGCTCGAAAAATTTATCACCTCAATCACACAGCTCATATGTTTAGCTCGAAACCAGCTCTGGCCTATGACTATTCAAATCCAAAACGAGTGAAGCGTTTCCGCTCTCTTTTAAATCTTGGTGGTGTTGCTCTTGGCTTCTTACGTCTCCCAAATGGAATTAAGTCAGCAGTTGATAGCTTCATTAAGTCTCTGTATGTTCAGCAAGTTCGCACAGAAGGTGCCTTGATTGGATATTTTGAGTCTACTGGTGATACTGAGATGATTAAATCGATTTATTCTCAAAGATCAAATCTTTATATCGTTGAATAATTCATTCTAAGAAAAGGCCACTTTCGAGTGGCCTTTTTTTATTTAAGCTATCTTTTTTCTGCCAATAACTCCGAGAGCAATGATCGCGATTTGGATGACAAAAAATGTTCCTAAGAAGATCGCTCCACCCTCAGAAAAGCCATAAGAGTGCAGACCTGAAGCAAGGATGTAATTAACTCCAAACCATGCCATCATGACTGACATGAAGGCGCCTGCTACCAAAGGAACAAAACGATGAGGAGGAATCCAGGAAGTGTATTTGCCGTGTAAGATCGCCATATAAACCAATAATACGATTAAGGACCAAGTTTCTTTAGGATCCCAACCCCAGAACCGACCCCAAGAATAATCGGCCCAAACGCCACCAAGAATAATTCCAGTCGCCAACAGAATCACACCAAATTTAATACAGGTATAAACGAGATCAACCCCATATCTGTAATCTGAAGATGAGACCTGAAAGAAACGATCTCTGATGAGGAGTCCATTGGCCAAGAGCCACGAAAGGGCGAGGGCCGCATAAGATAAAATAACCGTTGTGACATGGGTTGATAACCAGAAATTATCTCTCAAAACTGGCACCAGCGGTGAGATTCCAGGATCCAGCATGCTATTGGCAAATTTTAGCATCATGAGCGACAGGACATTAAAGGCAAGCCCAGCTAGCACAAAGATAATCTCTTTTCTGTAAATCGTGATAATGCAACTTATAACTAAGGCACCTAGCCCTGAAAACATAACTGTTTCATACATATTCGTGACTGGAGCGCGACCGGAAATCATCACCCTCATAGTCATGGCCACAACTTGCACGGCAATAGTCGTGATAGTGAGGATTGTTCCTGGCCATTTGTTTTTGAAGGCAACAAAGCACAAGATGCCAAGAATTGAGATAAGCAGGCCCCAAACAAAGAGATTGAGCTTAAAATAGCGTAACTCAAGTAAGTAGTGATCCCCGTTTAATTTTAAGTAGTCATCTTTGGCCTCTTGAAAAAGATAGTTAACAGGGGTCGAGGACTTTTCTCTAGCGATAGCTACTTTATCTTCAGTTAGGAATTCACCCAGGGAGATAAATTCAGTTTTGCCATTTTTTGAAACCGGGATCGTCCATAGGCGTGCTTCGATGATGGAAATGTAGGCCTGCCAACGCTGTTTAATCTTAGTCAGCTCTTTTTTATAGGAATTGTTCTCTTTTTGTTTAGCAAGCTCCGTATCCACTAGTCCAATCTTGTTGGCCATATCAGTGACGGAGACCCCTTGGTCTTGATCGCTCAATCCGAGAAGTTTTTTTGCCTCAACATGCTCGACCTTGATTTTGATTGGCAATTCGAGAGGCATTCCAAATGCTTTTAGGGAGAGTTTGCAAAAACCCTCAGTTGCTGAAAGATCTCCAATTTTTGATTCTCCGCTTATGAATTTGATTGTTTCTGTGGCCAAAACATAAAGTGGCTTAACTCTACCACCAGAGCGAGTCGGGTATGTGTCAAGCTCACTTGTGCACAGATCAATTTGTGCCCAACCTGAGAAACTGATTAATAGGGCCAAAAGATAAATGTATTTACCCATGGGTTGCTCCAGGTTTTGCTAAATGTTTGCGTCTCAAAAAATAATGCCAAATTGATCCAAGTACCAAGAAAAGGCAGCCAAGGTACTTCCAAGGACGACCAGGGTCGTAATTCACGCTCAGGACACTTCCATAAGGACCTTGAGGTGTTTGAAAATATGAGGCTTGGTAAAAAGTAAAACTATCGAATTTGAGAGGATGATTCATGAAAATATGGTGCTTCTCACTGCCTTTATTCCCCTTAAAAAGGGTTACAAAGCTCTCAAAACTTGCGGGGTTATTGGTTCCCGGATCAGTATCCATTTTGAAACGATCAAGGACAATTTCGTAAGGGAGCGTGATCGTTTTTTTCGTGATTTCAAAACGAATCTTCTCATCTGAGAGATTGAAGGCGACAGGTTCACCAGAGCGAACCCAGAAGGTCTGGTCGTTGACTTCTACTTCAACAGCTTTGAGATCCCCTTCAATAACTTGGGAATTTTCCTGTATTGGCTTTATATACGTTGGGGTCATTGTGGGATAGGAATCTGTGTGATGGTTGAGGAGTCGAACTCTAAAACCCATCCATGGCAATTCTGCTTCTCCATTGATTTCGATAGGGACACCCTCCCAATCTTGCTTTTCTTTGTTAAAAAAGGCTGCACTCTTTCCAAAAAGAAACAGATGAGGGGATTTTTCAAAAAGTTTTTTACTAAAAATACGAAACGGAGAGTTTTCATTTAAGTCTGATTTATGGTCCAGCGGTAGGGGAGACATTTCTGGCAGAAATGACAATGTTTGACCCAGGAATTGGATTTGTGCAATGGTTTTCCCCGAGATGTTTTTACTTTTTTTGATTTCAGTTTCATTTGGAGAAAAACATTCGCTTGTTTCTCCATTCCATATAATCAGTCCATCCTTGGTATTTTGAATGAAGCACTGATAGAGAGTTGATGGCATATAGTGGACATTTAATGGTCCTAGCTGCTGGGTATTTGTAAAATCAGATAGGGGATGCAAGCTTAGAGTAAAAAACTCTCCAAAATTGTCGTTGTAGATTCTGTAATGGGAAGACGACTGGGAAGCATCCTCAATTTTAGTAGGAATCCAGTGCAGGTCATTTTTAGCAAAAGGTAAAAAAGTTTTGAGCTTAATGCCCTCATACTCCAAATTCATTTCCTTGGGGCCGGCCGAATAAGGAAGCTCAACACTCGCTTCTTTTCCCTTTGAGGGGAATTGAATTTTAAACTCGTCTTGGTTGAGCTGTATTTGGCGTGAACCAATATTTGGAGCAAGAGTCATATTTCCATCAATGCCTGACTGATAAGTTACAAAAGAGCCTAAAAACAAAATGATGAGACCAGCATGAATGACATAAAATCCATAAAGGTGCTTTTTTGGCGGCAGACGGATAAGGGTGGCAAATAGGATAGAGAGGAACATGCAAAATTGGACAAGCATGAAGGGAAAGGACTTATAAATAAGTCGATTGGCGTACTCAGTTCCGTGATAGGACTCCATGAAGGTTCCATATCCTAAAAAAACCGCAAAAATAGTAATGATTGAAACTGCAAATTTGAGGTTTCCGAAAAATAATTCAACTTTGCGATAGGCACGATTTAAGGCTTCCATAAATGGACTTCAATCTCTCATGAGGAGGAGGGAATGTCTATGAAATGAAGTTTTCCAATCGTTAGACGAACGCCTTTATGACCCAAAGTGTTCCATAAATAATGGGCTGATGAATTAAATAAATTTTCAGAGAATGAGTGCTTAGCCATTTAAGCCAGATGGGAGATTTTAGGGCGGCAATATGTCTATTTTTTGACATTAAGGGCGCCATAAGACTGCCCAGCAAAATGACCCAGAACCATGGATAGACCGGGATAAAATCCATTGATGGCTTTTGAACAATCGAGGAAACCCATTTGATGTCAAACCCGATGATGTATTGGAAAATTAATATGGTTAAAAGAATCAACCATGAAAGTTGTTTATGGCCGATAAAGAAAACACCCAAGATCGACCCCACCAAAATGCAGTGAAGAGTTCCAAAAAAGACCCATTGTTGTGGGAAAATGAAATAAGTCCCTGCGCTTACTGCACAAGAGGCAAGGGCAAGTTTATAGGATCTTTTTTTAAGTCCCTCCCATTTCACCTTAGGGAAATGGACGAGGTAAAGAGACACTCCTACACAAAAAAGGAAGGTAAAAGCGATGACTCTTGGAAAGGCAAACCAAAAACCATCAGAAAAGTTCCAATCAATCATACCTAGCATTCGCATGTCGTAACAAGTGTGGAAGATAATCATCCAAACAACGGCCATCCCTCGAAGGGAGTCTAAAAAACCATATCTCATCGTTTTTCCTGTGCTAAGAATAAAATCATAGGTGATTCACATTCAAGCTGAAAATCCCCTAATCCAAGGTTGGAAAGGCCATGGCTTGAAAGGGCATTGATTTCAGTCCATTCCGAGATTTCATATTTACACTGACCCGTGATTCTGAATTGGCCCCTTTTAAGACCGGCAAGGCTGAAGACCCCTTGATGTTGAAAATTCCATAAACCACCGGCCATACAATAGAGCTCTACCTTACCTTCTCCATTATAAAAGGTAGCCTTGCTGGCAGAAGATGTGTCTAAAAATGAAAGAGTTTCACCAATTGTAATCCACTCATGGTCACGACGACCGCCAAGAAATCCCCAAAAATGAAGATCGAGCCCTTTTTTTCCACCGAACAAACCAAGTGAAAGAGACAAATCAGAGCGATCCTTTTCCTGTGGATAAAGGTGTACATGCGAAGATTCAGATGGGGGACTTCCAGAGTCACCGTCTCCTAGCCAGAGATCAAACCGTTCGCAAAAGTTTAATCCACCGTCTACGGCAAGAGTCGGGAGAGAAGCCAGTTTTGGAGGAACTAGTGGGCCCATAGGGCCTACTAGCAACCATTCATTGGCATTTTCAAGGTGTACTGGTAACTTCATCTATAAAATTCCTCTTATATATAGAGCGATTTTACCCCTGATTGAGACTAATTCAAAGGAGCAAGTGTGGGTGATATCAAATCAAAAAGAGCAAAAGAGTTACTTTTAAGGCCGCATTCTTATCAAACTCGACCCCTTTCACAGCTCAGAAAATATCCTGGATCGATGATTGATTTTTACGGAGTCATTGAATTAGAGGGAAAAAATGTCAAAAATTTGTCATTTGCTGGTAATTTACCTGATCACATGATTGTTCTCATCGAATCGGCCGGCGAGATCATGAAAAATCGTTCCATTGATCTTTTGGATTCCTTAAGTTTAAGAGAGTGTGAAGCCTATTTAAGGGATAAAAACTCGCAAGCGGCGATCGAAAATCTTGATTCTGAAGATGATGAAAGCCTAAAAAAAATCCTGTACTGGTTAAAGAGACTCCCTAGAGAAATGGCCGGGGGACCCTATGAATTTAGCTCTGAAAAAGGGCGATTCGCTGATTTGAAATTAGTAGATAAGGTAAGAGAATTAAAAGCATTCTTGGCATCATTTGAGGTGCAGTCACTCTATTCAGGAAGGCTTGGGCCTGAGCTTGTTGATGTGGATGGTTTAATGGTTTTTGTCTCCGCACCCTATAGTTCAAGCGAAGAGAAAGGCCTCTTTGAAGAGCTTCATCTCCTCGCGGTAGCGACCTATCAAGATGAGAATATAAACTTCATACCTGAGGCCTAAAGAGAGAAGGCCAAAAAAATATGTTTGATTTATTGTTTTTCTTATCGATACAATAGCTCAAGTACAGAAATTACCTTTTTTAATAGAAGAAAAAAAATCGATGGAAGAAAAATTGCCTTTATCATTTAACGAAGCCAAGAAAGAAGAAGAGATCGTTAATCTTTCTAAGTTCGATATACAAGCCTTTACTGACACTCAGGATTTCTCCTGGACTCTAGACAATATGAAGAAAGAAGTTAAAACTGGATGGAAGCTCTATTCTGTTATGACTGATGATGAGATTGTTGCTGCTGTACTAATGAAGAAAGATGGAGATACCCTTTTTAC
>CANFNX010000097.1 GCA_947448495.1 Bacteriovoracaceae bacterium
TGATCACAGATTTCTCCACATCACCGGCCACGCGATCCTTAAACATTCCAGCAAGGGATGAATTAGGAACAATTTGTGTGACGTATTCAAGGAGTGTTTTACCTTCATAAGGATGGAAAGTCATAAAACCATCAGTCGCCTTAAGAAAGTCGGCCTTCACAAGATTCCACTTCAACGTGTAACTACCATCGTTGTTGTTGGTTATGACGTTGTTAGTGGTGTGAGAGGATTTTTTCACGGGCCACGGCATTTCCATTTCAAAATACACTTGCATGTTATTGGCAGAGGCTTTCTTTACGATGCGAGATTCAATCATGTCTGGAATATAAGTTTTGTGAGTTTCAAAATTTAAAAACTCATTGATGTTATCATGAGGGGCATGATTCATGACGGTTAAGATCTTCACTTCTGGCCACACATAACCTTCTTTCCAAGTGACAGTTTTAATCATGGATCCCTTCGAGAGTTCTTGTTTTTGAGCGGCGGTCAGCTCAAGCGCAAAGCTCAAAGTTGGGAGGGATAAAAGAGCACAGAGTGATAGAGTTTTCATATTCATGAAATCATCATAGCGGTTCCCATGGATGAGTTCAATTGAGTTGTAAAAGTGACTCTTTTTTCCCAGATTTTTCACTCAGTTTTTAGATAACTTATCAAAAATCCGATCTGCCCTGGCCCAAAAATGGGACGCTTCCCGTCACTTCTGACCCAGTCAATAAAACTGGGGGCCGGTGCGTTCCAGCTATGCCAGAGAAATCTTTTTTTAATGTAATGTGAGACGAGCTCAAGAAAGTCCACTTCTTCTCCGTAAGAGAGTGACCAGAGGCCGAGTATATCTTCATCTTTGATGTAGAGTTTAACTTTGCGGTTATCCACCACCACGGGGCGAATCGCAAAACTTAGGCCTTGGGCCATTTCATCCTGTGGATCATGCTTGGGGGCCTCAGGGTGATGGAAAAGCGGATCCAGCTCGAAATCTTTTTCACACCAATCAATTGCTAGGTGATGTTTTTGCAACCACCGCAAAAAAGCTCTTCCTTCTCCGAGTTCTTTTTCCTCTTTGGCCCCCGATGAGCGCCAACCGGCATACGCCCGTTTGAAAGAAACCTTCTTGGGGAGATTTCGCTTGAGGAGTGTGAGAGTGAGGTAATTGCCGAAGTTGGGATGCCAATGTTTACCCTCCGCCCAGACGGGAGCGAAGCGAATGAGGGACTTGGCCTTCTTTGGCACTCTTTGGTTCAAATCATCATGATTTTGCATGCTGAATCTTACGACCTTTTTTTAGGAAATCTTTAACGAGGTCTTGGGCCCCTTGAATTTCGTTACGTTAGGGAGCACAATACCGGAATGAATTTCAATCAAATGAATCTCGCCCTCAAAATGATCAAAGAAGAGTACCGCCTGACAGAAGCACAGATGGAGACCCTGCAAAGGCGCCTCATGGCCGATGAGCGGGAGTTTGATAAGATGTGGAATGTTTTTAAGTCTCGCCGTCCGGGCAAAGTCGATGTTTTTATTGAAACACTCAGAGAGCTTTTGGCCTCTTAAAGATTTCCCCCTCAATTGACCGATAGATAAAAATGTATGAGACCTTCAACTCAAGGGACCTATACTGTTCGAGAGTGGAGACAAGCTGACAAGATCAAGCAGTACACGTTTTTTACGCTTTTTGTGAATGTGATTTCTTGGGGACTCTTAGTGGCCTTAGATGGAGGCGAGGTCTTTATTAATGGACAAGGCCACACCACTCTGGTGATGGCGATGGCCGCCTATCCCTTTCTCGCCTGTATTTTCTTTTTTCCAGTGTGTGGGCTTTTAATGCTCTATCACTGCACAGCACTTTGGCTGAATCGCACAGAACTTAAAACCTGTGCAGATGACCTTTATCTCACGCAAGGACCCATACCTTGGGGGCAAAAAGTGATGAAGGTTCCTTTGAGTGAAATTAAAAATGTTCATCTACAAGATTATAATTCCTACCTCAATGGCGATACACCTGAGATTCGCTACCGCTTAGTCATCAGCCGCTATCATGCCGGAGACCTTGTTCTTGAGACAGGCATTCGCACAATTGCACAAGCAGCGGCGGCCCAATCCTGGTGCCATGAGCATCTGTTTCAGTCGCAACAAAAATTTGAATTACCTGTGGCGGCCTAGCAAAACTTATCGATGATTGTCATGGAATGACTGATCTCATTAAAGAGGCGGTCGAGATCAACTTTCGTGGTTTGGTTGTTGGCCGCGACAAGACGAAAGAAGATGGTCTTATTAGGAAGTTCCACGTAATTCACGAGGGCCTTTCCACTTTGAACCAAATGTGTTCTCACTTTCAGAGTAAATTGATTGATATCCATAAATTCATTAGGTGGAATGACTTGAAAACAGTTATTGAGAAACTGAGAAGAAATGAGTTTTAAGCGTGGATGATTTTCAATCTGAGTTTTAGCGTAACTTGAAAGATCAAAGAGATGATCAATAATTTTTGCCATCCCTTCATCGCCGCGTGACTTCCAAAGAAGCCAGAGTTTTAGAATATCAGGACGTCTGCCACATTGAAGGGAGTAGGTTCCTGTGTCCCAGTCTGAGTTGTCATAATCGTGGAAGATGTATTCATTTCCTCCACCCTGATTGGTTTGCTTGAGCATTCCAGGGTGTTTGCAAAGAACGAAAGAGGCAATGAGACCCGTGTTGAGTGTTTTGTGAGCATCAAAAGTCACAGAGTCTGCGAGATGAATGCCTTTGAGAAGATGGCGATGAGTGGGAGAAAGAATCGCTCCGCCTCCCCAAGCTGCATCCACATGGAGCCAAAGATTGTATTCACGAGCGACTTTGTTGATCTCCGCAATAGGATCAAAGGCCCCCAACACAGTTGTGCCAGCGGTCGCCCCAATCATGAGAGGAATAAAGCCTTGGGCGATGTCCTGTCGAACCATTTCTTTTAAGATAACGGGATCCATGGCGCCCTTCGCGTCCACGCGAACTGAGCGCAAATGATCGATGCCAAGACCCGAAATATGAACCGCTTTCTCATAAGAGTAGTGGGCCTCACTAGAAACATAGACCGTATATTTTTTGCCTTGGTAGCCGCGTTTTTTTACATCAGGCACTTTGAATTGGCGGGCACATAAGAGACCCACCAAATTAGCATTACTGCCACCAGTGACCATGATGCCTTCACCGAGCTTAAGACCCATGAGGTTAGAGAGTTTGCGCGAGACTTCTTTTTCGAGAATCGTCATGAGGGGAGCGATCTCATAAGTGGCCATGGTGGGATTGAGAATCGTCGCCATCCACTCAGCACTAATCGCTTCAGGTTGCAGTCCACCAAAGAGTTGATTGAGAAACAAGGGATGAGTGGTGCGAACACTTTTATCCATGATTTTTTCCATGGCAGGCCAAATCTCATTTTGACTGAGAGGTTTACCTAAGGAAAAATCCATGGAGTCGCGAAGTTCAAGGGGAGGAGAGTATTTTACAACCGGAGTCTGTGGATCTTCATTTTGCGACAGATAACTGAGAATCAAAGACTCAGTCTTCTCAAGCCAAATTTGAAGTTCACTTAGGTTGTTTTTCATGTCCGCACCTTATCAAAAGTTGCATGGATGTGGGAAGACCAACCTAAGGCCTTCTGAAACATAAATACTTGAAATTTAGTTGGAGATAAGGCCTTTCACGAGGCGTCCATAGTTCAATTCCGAGGAATCGGAGATCTGTGAGCCTTGATGAACACCTATAATTTGAAATTGTGTATTTAAAACAGGAGAGCCACTTGAATAGCCTTGGGTATCGCAGCTGTGGAGAAATTCTCGGTTATCAGTGTCTTTAAGAAAACAATTCTTTCGGCTCACGGATTTTTCATCAAGTCCGGGATGCTCAAAAATAATAAGTGGCTCACCAATGGCAGGGACTGAATTTGCGAATGCATAATAACCATAGATTTTTCCAGGGGTGCCACTCAACTCAAGAATCGCCACATCTTCAGTCGGATAATTGACCTTGATTGCTTTGACTTGATAAGGATTCAGGGTTTTCGTGTCCTTGGTGTAATACTCAAAGTAGGCCACCATCTTGGTAAAATCTCGTTTCTCTAGACAGTGGGAAGCCGTGAGAACTTCATTTTCACTAATTAATGAAATCGTACAGTAATCAGGAATCCCTAATTTACCCGGAAGCTTTAAGCGCCCTGTAGGAAATGATCTTTGAAAGAATTCAGATTTTTGATCAAGGTCTTTGAGTTTTTCGGTTTCATCTACTCCCACAATCACCTGAGGAGCAGAATGGGCCATTTGCAAAGTCGTAAAGATCGCCAACAGCAGGATCATATTTTTCATTCCAATACGTTGTCATTTGGAAAACGCATGGTCAATCCTGAGGTGGAAAAAGTGTTCGTTGAAGGAGTCGTTACATGGAGAAGGCTTTGCCAATTCCTAGAAGTAGTGACTGAGTCGAGAGACTTTTACTGGTCCCACTATATTGCTGGCCCAGATTGAAAGTTGCATTGAGAAAGTAGTCTTCTGAAAAATGCCAATCGGCTCCACCAGCAATTTCAATCCCTGCAAAACTGTAAGAAATGCTTTCAGCTTCAAGTGTTTCGCGCTTTGCACCTGCTTGAAGGAAATATGATATCGTTGGAGATTGGGAAATTTTCTTGTTATCGATGTTGTGCTTGGTAACAGTGTTATTAGTGGTAAAATAATATCTCAGAAAGCCACCTACACCAGAAGAATTGAAACTGGCGATCATTGATTTTTGAAAATAAAAGGCACCCACCGCCCATTTATCAGTGAGAAAATAGGTGCCCTGAGGGCGAAATTCCATTTGATTATATTTCTCTGAACTCGTTACACCCGAAGTTGATTTCGAATCGAGGGTGTCATTTGAAAGACCCATGTTTAATTGGACCTTAAAGTTTTGTAACGGCCTTGTACTTGCGGCATAAGAAAAAGTAGGCAAAAGAATGAGAAATATAAATTTAATCACTGAACGGTTCCCGATTGGTTTTGTGAGAAGAAATCATGCTTTAACATGAAACTTTCATCAGTCATTTTAATTCCATAACGTTGTAATTGTCTTTTTCGTATGTCTGGAAGGCGAGAAATGATGGTTGATCTTATGGTCTCAGTCGTAATCGCCAATAGAGAGGAGAGTTGCTGAATGCTTAGAGACTTAGAGTAAGCTTCAAGATCATTAATTTGTGATTCAGTTAACTCTTCCCAACTGGTTTGAGACTTACCGATTTTTGAGTTAAATCTTGCCTCAATCTCAGGGGGAAGAAAGGTCGAAAATGAAAAATTGGCATTGGCGGTAGCTGCTTGTTGAGTCATGACATTTAGTTTTCGGGATAGCGATTCAAGCTCCTGCGCACTCATCTTTTGTTGAGTTAAGTCAGAGAAGTTTTCAATAAGTTCAGGGTTTTTTGATAAAGTCGCTGCTAACATAACAGGGTTTAAAAATGGGATCACATAGCTGAATTCTGTTGCATCAAGGGACGCAATAAATTGTTCAATATTATCTCTTCTGATCTTTTGTATTTTAAGTTTGATCGCTTTAGTGGATAGGAATGTTGAGTCAAACGGCATTAGCTTTAAGTCACTCATGATATCTTTAGAAGCGAGAGATAACTCTTTTTGCAATTCAGGGCCGTTATTGTAATCATTTATGAAAGAATGGTAATTTTGCTTAAATTCAGAAGTCATTCCATTGAGAAACTTTTGACGATCATTAGCATCAACTGCCTCAATGAAAACCATCATTTTACTGTTATCTTGTATGTCCTGAATATGGCGAAAATAGACGTCTTTAAATTCAGGATTCTCTTTAAAAGCTTGATGTATTTTTTTGGCAACAGCTTCGCCGTAGTCAAAATCTTGAGCTGTATTCTTTATGGGTTGATCTTGTGCAGAGATGGATTTTGTTGAGGCAAGAGCTGTAGGGGTGGATGTTGAGATTGAAATACTCGAAAGTCCCGTTGTAAGCTCCTGTGACATTTTTTCGATTTTTTTAAAGCCGTAATAAAGTGAAAAAAACATCACAAGGGAAATGAGAAGACCAGTTGAGACGATAACAATAATGAGAGGATTTAAACTTTGACCTCTCTCAGCGGCAGGTTTTGCAGAGTCTGTTTGAGTCTCCACTGGTAGTTTTTCGTCGGTTATGGTTACTGGAAGTGGTCCCGTTTTAAATGCCTTACTAAGGCTAAATCGATAACTCGTATTAGAAATACCAAGAGTGCTGATCTCCGAATTGATGAGGTCTTGCATGTCTTTTTTTTGCTCTTTGGTGAAATTTGTTCCCGATATAATATGCACATTCATTTTTGTGATGGCCCCCATCACATCACCGACGACGGGTTGGTAAGACTGGATTTTCTGTTGACCAGCATCTTTAGACTCATCAAGTCCCGGAAGGGCGAGCTTCGCGGGGCTTAGATTTAAACCGGCCTTCTTGGCGAGTATATCTGGATCGGCGACAATTTTTACTTCAATACCAAATTTGTCATTACTGTAATGATCACTCAGGCGATCTTTGATCGCCGTCGTTAAGGTCTTTTCGATTTGAAAGGCCACAGGTCTAATTTTATCACTTAAAATTTGCTGATTCGTCTGAGCGAATGAAGCTAAAGACATAAATCCAATAAGTGAGAGAATTATCATTTTCATAGATTATCCTTCGCCTCAAGGCGGATGCTGATCGTTCTGGCAGCATTATAATTTTTTGTATCAATGACCTTACCATCAAGATCGATGGGTTGGTCTTTAGAAGAGCCTTTTTGAGACTTTACACCACGACCAGTTATGAAAACTGAGTCCTGATTAAATCCATTTTCTAAAAAAAGATTTTGAACATTGAGTGCTCTTTGAGCAGATAATTCTCGGTTGTTGGTCCACCAGCGTGTCGTTTTTTTGGTGACCGGGTTCACGGCAGTCGGATCCGTATAGGCTACAATATTGATGTTAAATTTTTTCTTATGTGCTTTTAATTTTTGAATGATGGGCACAATCTCTTTCAGGGATGCTTCACCTAACTTATCCACCCCGCGATCAAAAAGATTACCTTTGGGAAATTCAATTGAAACATAATGTTTGTAATTTAAAACTTCGACCTCATCTCCCATATTCATTTCTTTGAGATCGCTGACAATCTTTTCATCACCATATCTATTTTTAATCATCGAGGTAACTTTTTGAATGTTTTCGATCTTCTCGTCGTGCTTAATGCCCAGTTCTTTTTGAATAAAGGCCATCATTTCGCTGTACTGACCGGAAGTTTTTTTCTTATCTGTTGAGAAAAACAATACGAAAAAACACAAAAGCATTGTGATAATGTCAGCGTAACTGAGGAGCCAGGCATCACGTTCATCTGGAAACTTTCTAAAAGTAAAATTGGCCTTACGGGCCTTTTTTATTTTCATTGAATCGCACCAAGCGTGATTTGCTCACGATCAGATGGTTTGAGGTTAACCACGAGATATTCACGAACATAAATAGGGTCACTCTTTTTATGAATCAAAAGCACACCTTCTATAATTATTTTTCGGATATTGATTTCATGATAGAGGCGCTGAAGAAGATTATCTGACACTGGGACAAAAAAGTAGTTCGCAAGAATTAGACCGTACAGTGTAGTTAAGAGTGCAATGGCCATAGAAGGTCCAATAATATTTCCTGCCGCTCCCTGATCCTCGGACCTCATGGCATTTAAGAGTCCAATAAGACCAATGACTGTCCCGATCATACCAAATGCAGGCGGATACTTAGAAAGTGTTTTCATGAGTTCGACTTCAGACATTTGTCGCTCATAGGTTTTTTCTACGTCATTGTTCATGATTTCACTGATTTCATCATCTGAGAAACCATTGTCAATAAGTCTCAGACCATCTTTCAAAAAGGGATGGAGATTTTTGTTTTGATAAGCTCCCAAACTATTTGGATTTTTATCAACAGCATCAGAGATTTTTATGATTTCTGAAATGATTTCTTGTTCGTTAGATTTAGGCATAAAAAATACTTTCAGGGTAAATTTACCAAATTTAAAAATTTCTTTCAGCCCGTAAGTCATGATACCCGCAGATATGGTACCACCCACAACAACTAGCATACCGACGAGGTTTAGCAGTAAGAAAACATTTGGAATGGCATCAGCAAGGGCAAGATAAATAATAAAGGGGGCAATGATAAGGCCTACGACAGTTGATCTCATGATTGAATTCCTTATTGCTTTAAATCTTTAAGAATACTGATAGTCTCAGGGTTATCTGAGGAGAGTTGAAGGGATCTTTCAAAGCTAGAGATGGCCTCTGATTTGTGACCTTGGAGCACTTGAATACTTCCTTTCATATCTAGTAAAAATGATGCTTGAGGATATTCAACAATTAATTTCTCAGTCATCCCTAAGGCTTCATCCAGCTTACCTTGGCGGATGTTGATGTAAATTTTTTGGATGATTTTTCCCATTTGATTAATCACATGAGAGGACATGGACTTTGTCGTATCGTTCCACCACTCAATAGGTTTGAGTTTAATTTTCAAATCCATGGCCGTGCTTTGGTTGGCGGGCAAAATAATATTTTCGGGCGCGTAACCAGGAGCTTGCACCACCAGTTGAATCCATTCGCTTTGACCTGACTTTTCACGCAACTCTTTTAAGTTTATTTTGAAAGGAGCAGGTCCAAGTTCTTCAACTTTTTCATGGGTACTATCCCAGAATCCGACGGAGGCAGTTTTATCAGTTGAGATACTGATTTCAGCCGTAGTCGGTCTGAAATAAGGGAATAATTGTGAGCAGGAAGTAGTTGTCAAAAGAACTAAGTAAGTCACTAGAATATAATGTATTTTCATCCTTAAATCCTAAGGTAAATGATAGAAAATTCACAGAGGTTTTAGATCGAATGTGGAAATTAATGGTGAAGTAAAATAATCGGAGAAGTTAAGGGGATTCCCTTCGCTTCTCCGAAATTTATGGAGCACAAGTTGAAACGTTGTAGTTGGCCGCCTGAGCATTACAGTTTTGTTTGATCTGAGTATCAGTGAGGGCGTCGTTATAAATATGAACCGCTCCGATATCTCCCGAATAGAAGCCTCCGTTACCACCACCAAAGTGCCAGTGTACCATCCGACCTAAGGTCATACGGCTGGTCCAGTCGGTAGCATTTCCAATGGCCCCTCCACGAGCGGCACTCATGATTTGAGTACCGTCGAGAATAAGCGAGTAAGCTGATCCATTATAGCGACCACAGAGATAGTGGAAGTAACCATTACGATAGGTTCCAGCTGAGGTTTGAGTGTAAGTGTTGCTCATGTAAAGCCAGAGATAACCTTGGTACATTCCAATATTAAAATCTCCCCAACTACTACTACCACCACGGTTAAAAATAGCGATATCTGCACTCTGAGTGGTTCTGGTCCACATACAGACAGTCAGTTTATCTTGCGTAGTTGGGAATACTGGAGTTACACCTAAATCCACCCAGTCATCAGCTCCATCAAAGGTGAGTCGATAAGGATTTGTGGGAGAACCATCTCCATTCCAACCATTCGTGTTACAGCCTTGGAAATTTTTCAGGTAACCCAGTTCTTGTCGAGCTCCCGATGGAGCGTATCCAATGTCTCGCCAAGTGAATTGGTTTTCACTACAGCCTTGGGAGTACGGACGAACACCGTCAAAAGCCGAAGCCGCTTCGTAGGATCTCACGAGATTAGTGGTGACAATTTTTCCGTAAGGGTACACGCGGTGTTGATCAGCACTCATAATAAATGAGTTTTGAACATCATTTGAAGTCGCAACAGCTGCTGAGTCAGAACCATGAATGCGAAGATCTGTGATGTGACCTTTGAAGCCATTACTTGCAGCACCGACTGTGATCGGCAGAGACTCATTGGTGAGTTTGATCATCGCTGGGATAATTCCGGATGTATCCCCAATTCGCAGGGCACATTCAATGCGTGAGTTTCTTTTTGCCGTGAGAGTCGTTCCATCGAAAAGCATGTTGATAAAATCAAAAGGCTTACCGTTGACTGGATCGAGAGTTTGGGTTGTGACCGGAATATCACAATATCTCAAGCTCGCTTCATTGGCCTGAGAACGGATTTCGTTAATAGGAAGTACACGATCCCAGACAGCGTCTTCATCATGAACAAAGCCACTGTTTGACCAACCGTTTAGGCGAGTATTCGCATTCGCTCCTGAGGCAATCTGGAAGCCGTAGCCAGCGGCACTCCCAGTGAGAGCGGAAAGTGAGGCCGGTATCGTTCCAACCGGTGCTGCCATTTTAACTGGAGCTCCATTGACATAGAACTGGACCTTTTCTGAATCAGAAGTTTTCGAGCCATCATAGGTCATCGCGATGTGATACCATCCATAGGGAAGAGAGGTGTTGGATGTGCCGGGAAGAACAGCGTTAGCAGAAAGAATATAATTGGTTGCACTAGACCAAGAACGGTTAAAATCGACTTGCAAGATCCCTGTACTATTGAACCAGAATAAAATACCAAAGTTCCCCCAGTTATAACTGTTAAAAATCGGAGTGTGATTGGTGTTGTTACTGGTAATATTAATCCAGGTGGAAAAAGTGAGTTTGTCATTAAACACCATTTGCCGTCCATTTCCAACACCATGCCAGTCAGTGTTGTTGGTCCATGTATAGGCGGCTCCATCATTATCTAGACCAGATCCACCGGCCCGTTGATACACACCAATCGAGGTGCGATAAATTCTTCCGTTACCTTCAACGATATCATTTTGGTTACCACTAAAATCTTGAGCGACGTATGACTGACTATCCCCAAATCGCCAGTATCCAAGTGGGTGAGTTTGGAAGATGGAATTGGCCGGATAGAGGGCCTGGTTGCGCACAAAGTGGTCACCGGCGGCCAAGTGATTTTTAATTTGGTTCACGGAGAGAGCAAACGGGTAGAAGGCCGCCTCATCAATCATCACCGGATTAGTTGGGTCACCGCTGGCCGCAAGCCATGCTCCGTCTGGAGTAGCAGGCCATGTGATAGGCCCGTTCACCGTGCTAGAAGAACTTAATACAGTTCCATCTATATAGAGGGCCTTATAACCATTCGTTGATGTGAAAACCAAGTGGTGCCAGTTTTGATCAAAAAGGTTTCCATATCCAGTAAAGTTAGGAGTAAGTGTGACTGTGGCGGCCGTAGATGGTTTGTACTTCACTGTAAGGACTCCAGAGACGAGGGAAATATTGAGTCCTTGTGCCGTTCCAGTGGAGTTGAATGTATAAAAATCGTGATTACCACTCACTGTTTTCGATGGATATTTTACCCACATCTCAACTGTGAAATCGCTCGCTGGCTTAAATGTCGAAACATTCGGAAGATTCAGACGATTAGTATGAACAGAGATAGCAGTTGACGTTTGCTCACCTAGAGTTGCTCCAACAAGACCAGTGGTGAGACCAGTGCTTGTTGATGAACCATAAGCTCCATCGCCAAAGACAACATTGTTGCTACCAGCACTATCTAAAGAGACTCCATTATTTTGATCCATTCTCCAAAAGGAAGATGGAATATCTGCCAGAATCACCCGGGAGTATGAACGATCAAAATCCAGACGCATCATTCGTTTGCCATCAGTCTGTGTATTCTGAGTGATTTTAAAACCATTATCAGTTGCAGTTGAATCCATCTGCAAGATGATTGAATTATTTGTGAATGTGGATTCAGGGTTACTGATCCAGAAGTCCATCATGAACTTGGTGTAACCTCCAAGAGAGGCACCTAGGTCAATTTGAGAGGAGCCATCAAAGGTTACCCTTTGAGGGTCCGTGTTGGTATTATTGATCGAGCCTGGGGCCCATAGCGGATTTCCGGCAGTAACAGTCCCAAAGTTATTTTTGCCAGAGATATCGCTCCACCGATTTGACGAACCGTTATTTGGTTGAGTCAGTCCAGAGAATGATGCCCTAAAATCAGCAAGAATTGTTGCAAGGTTTGGGGAAGCGTAGGGATGGGCCACGTTCACAGTGAAGTAGCGCACACCTGTTCCATTCACATCGGTTCCGCTCATGGCAAATTCAAAAACTCCTTGGGTCCCAAGTTTCGGTAACCAAGAAAATTCCCCGGTTGCAGAGTTAAGAGAGAAAGTTCCACCCAGTGAGCCTTGAGTACAGTTCGCCTTTCCCGTAAGGGTTCCTGTGACTTGGCGAGAGTATTTACAACTATAAGTCATACCGGTATCGCCTACTGGTGTGGCATTGGTTTTGTTAAAATCGAGAGTAAGAGCTGTTCCAGCTGCATAGACTGGGTTGGTTGGGAAAACAAAATGTCCAACATCCGTCAGTACCGGAACTGGTGAAGTGTCTGTAAGGGCCGACACATCATTAGTGTTCCCGTCTTCTTCGTTGGCCGTATTCACGGCACGAACA
>CANFNX010000098.1 GCA_947448495.1 Bacteriovoracaceae bacterium
GGGACTTGTCATTATTCAGAATGCCAGGGACAAGTTGGTTCTGGATCAAGTGGCTACCCCCTTCCCGTTTTATTCACCATCCCATCACAAGCTGACTCACTAAGACTTCATTTTCATGGCCATATTTTAGGCATGAAAGAGTCCCTTCCCTTTGAAGGCTCTCTCTCAAGTATGGTGAAAGCCTTTGAGCTACAAAAAAGTCTTTGTGAACAAAAAGAAGTGACTGTCATCCCTCAGAGTGTGGGAAAAAATTTAACCTACTCAAATTATTTTAAGAGCTCGGCTAACTACACTCAATTTTTGAAAGATGTAAAATTCGCCATGGGAAATCTGGGCAACGAATTTCCGCTGCATCTCAGCGGTCATTCTGGTGGTGGTAAATATGTCGCCGCTGGAATTGAAGCAGGTCTTAAGCCTCATCAAGTAACTGTCTTTGATGGCATTTATGCCTCAACGACAAAAGATACACTCAAAAATTGGTTTAAAAAAGGGGAAGGTAAACTTCAACTCTCCACTGTTCAGGGCCAGTCACCCGATAATTTTGCCTCAGAACTTAGAGCAGAGTTGGGAATCAAAACAAAAGCAGTAAAAAATTCTATCCATGGTGTGAGCTATGATGTCTATCAATCAGGATTATTCACGCAGTATTCAAGACCCTTAGGATCTCAATCTGGTCTCGCCGCACATTTTAATGTGGTCAAAGAAACATGGCCTGCGAGCTATTAACTTCTCTGTGAAAGATCGAAAAGCTTCTTATACTCTCCGTTAAGAGTGACTAGCTCAGCATGGGTCCCTTCTTCAACTTTCTGACCATCTTTCATAACGACAATACGATTAAAATCCTTAAGAGTCGAAAGTCGATGGGCCACAGCAATGACTGTTTTATGACCGGCGACACGATCCAAAGCGGCCTGAACAATTTTTTCTGATTCGTTATCCAGCGCTGAAGTTGCTTCATCAAAAAGGAGGACATCGCGATTTTTAAGAAAAGCTCGACCAATGGTCAGACGTTGTGACTGTCCACCTGACAATCTCACCCCTCTATCACCAATTTGTGTATTCAGACCTTCTGGAAGATCTTTGACAAATTCCCACGCATAGGAAATTTCTAATGCATGCCGAATTTCTCCTTCGGTATGCTCATCACCAGTGGTTAAGTTTTCACGAATGGTATCGTTGAAAAGAAAAATATCCTGACTCACAAGAGCAAACGTTTTACGAAGAGAAGCAAGAGTAAAATGATTGATGTTTTCTCCATCGATCAAAATCTCACCCTCCACAACTGGATATAAACGAAGCAATAAACTAATAAGAGTAGACTTACCAGATCCTGACAATCCGACGAGTCCCACTTTTTCACCTTTCTTTATGACAAGGTTGAAATTTTTTAGCACGTAACCTTCACCATACGTAAAAGAAACATTTTTAAATTCAATCGAGTGCTCAAATGAAATTAATTCTTTTTGATGAAACTCTTTTTCTTCTGGAACATCCAATAGGGCGAAAATTCTTGCTGCAGCCGCCTGAGCTTGATTTAATTTTGCATTCGCCTTGCTAAATCTTCTCACTGGATCCATAAACATGGCCAAAGCGGCAACAAAAGAAATAAATCCACCAGTGGTTAATTGACCCGTAGAAATTCGATAATGGGCAAAAATAATCACTCCAGCAAATGCAAAGGAACCAATCATCTCGACTAATGGATGGGAATGCTCTTCAGCAGAATTACTTTTAGTTCGATGTTCTAGAAAAAGACTTTGTGCTTTTTCAAAGCGTCCAATGATGTAATTTTTAAGACCGAATGCCTTAATAATTTTCTGACCACCTAAAGCTTCGGCTACAATGTGGGTCATATCGGCGGTATCTTGTTGGGCCATTCCCACATAACGGCGTATGCGCTTCCCTGTATAATGAAAAACTCCAATAAAAAAAGGTGCCGTCGCAAAAATAATCAGTGTTAATTGCCAATCATGATAAAAGGCAACACCTAGTAAGGAAATGGCCGTCACCGGCTCTCTTACGACTTCCAAAGAGTTTTTAAAGGCTTCAGAAAAAACCATCGTATCGTTCATGATGGTCGAAATCAAAGTTCCCTGTTTATGAGAAGAATAGAAACTGGTTGGTAAATTTTGGAATTTTTCATAAATGCGACTTCTAATCTTTCTAGTGGAGCTATCCACAATCTGGCGCAAAGAAAAATAATGAAAATACCGCATTGGATAATTCAAAATCCCAAGTCCAATTAAAAGCAAAGCCAGATTCCGCGCATCCTCTGAGGAAGACCCGGCAGCAAAGCCTTTATCAAAAATGTCTTTCACTAAGAAAGCTTCATAGGCCTTGATGCCTGCTAAAGGGAAGGCCAAAAGAGTCGCCAAGAGCGCCTGCTTCCAAAAGGGACGAAGATATGGGAACATTAATTTCAACACGTTTAGCATGTCATCATCTTAAGCTTTAACGGAGGCTAAGTAAATTAAAACGCGGAAGGCTATTTTTTTGGATCGAGACGGAACACTTATCCTCGATAAGAATTATCTTTCTCATGTGGAGGATATTGAATATTTTCCAGATACATTAAAAGCTTTAGAGATTTTTCAAGACCTAGGCTTTGAGCTTTTTGTGGTGACTAATCAATCTGGTGTGGGCCGTGGGTATTTTTCACTTGAATCAGTCTATGTGATTCACCGCCAGCTCCAAAATGATTTGAGGGAATTTAAACTTCAACCCTTTAAGGATTTTGCCATTTGTCCCCATGGGCCGGACGATAAGTGCCAGTGTCGTAAACCTTCAGGACAAATGATCCAGGATCTTATCGCAAAGTATCACATTTCCCCTAAGCACTCGTATATGTTAGGTGACAAGTTGATTGATGCTCAATCGGGTCAAAATGCAGGAATTCAGGGCATTCTCGTTAGGCATCAACAACAAAGTGAATTTCCCTTTTTTAAAACTCTTCTCGATTTCGCCCATCATCTAAAAAGTAGGCCATAAGATTTCAAATCAAAGGTCTTCAACTGATACTGATGGCAAAAATATTGGATCAGTTTATCGGCTTCTTGAAAATTCGTTCCCGAGAGGTCGAGATAGTCTTGAAATCTTGTCTGATAGCTCTTTTTTATTCTTAACAGAAATCCTTTCTCATTTTCGGCAGTCACACACTGGGTGCAAGCAAATTGTCCATTGGCCGGCAGAAAGGTCACTCCTGAGCTTTCCATCAAATCCACTGAGCAGTAGGAACAAGAATCTGTATCAGGCATAATTCCTAGGTGAAATAAAAGTTTCACCATGAAAAGCATTAAATGTTGATGGGCCACAAATTGTTTTTTGATTAACGAATCTTCAAGATGAAAAAGAGCATTGCTGATGACAGAAAAAACACCGTCATGTTCTGGTTGCTCATAATCAGAAGAATTTAACTGAAAGGTCATAGAAAATTTTTGAAGGACTTCAAAATACAGACAGATCAAATAAAATGCCTGGATGTCGTGACGGATACTTTGAGGTTCCCATATTCTTTGTGACTCTTGAGCGACCATCAACTCCTGGCCTTCAACCCGACTCATCTTCTGTTCACGAATCATGATTTTGACCATGGAGCCTAACTCAAAGATAGTCGGCTTGTGGTGCTTTCCACCACCTTGCCCACCATAAATATAGAAACTCCCTAATAGGCCATTTCTCATAATCAACTTGATGATTAAGTCGCGCTCTTTATAAGGAACTTTATGAATGACTAGGCCTTCAAAAACCATTCTTGAATCTGCTCAGTTAGGAGGTGCACCCTCATTTTTAAACTTAATCTCAAATGTGCCAAGAGATTATTCCATGGACTCCACTTTAATCCATAGGGTTTCTCCAAAGCATAAACAGTAAAACTCTCTCCCTTTCTTCCCCCTCGGGCCACCATTTGAATCCAAAAATTGAGATCTTCAATCGCATAAAAAAGAAAAATTATTTTAATTTGTGGCAAATTCACTCCATGAGAAAGGACACTTGTCGCAATAATAAAATCTGGGGCCTCCTCACACCCCATCATTTCAGAAAAGACATTGGCCTCTCCCCCTACACAGCTCCACACCCGATAACCTTTTTGCTCTAATAAGCTCTGCCATGATCTTACCTGACTTCGGTAATGACAAAAAATCAGATGGACCCCACCACCCCATTTAAAATGAAGAATGAGGTTTTTCATCCACTCTTCATTCTTAATGACAATGTACTCAGTTGGAACAAATCGCAAACGTTGATTTCCAAAATCCCACCATTGAATATGATGGAATTGTGAATCAAAATTTTTGATAACCTCCTGCATCCCTGCATCAAGAGTTGCAGTTAACAAGATCACCACCTCAGCCTTTTGGACAATTTCATAAAAGGCCTCCCACATGACAGGCCGGAAAGTATCTCCCCAATAGAAAAATAGGTGAAACTCATCTATCACCACGACTGAAGAGTCTTTGGGTTTTCTCATCCACTCTTCTGGTGTCATCACCACACAGGCCTCACCCCAGTTATTTAGGCATTCATTGGCCAAGGCCCTTAATGGTGAAATGACAACCGGCACGTCAGAAAGTTTTTTGGCGAGTTGTTGCACAAAATAGGTTTTTCCAGAGGCGGGGGGCGAAGTGAGGATAATGAGATCTTTTGTCATAGGCCCATAAAATCCTTTTAGTTCGAAAAAATGAAGGGAATACCCGACTCAACGAATCCTCTTTTCAAAAATGAACTCAACGCACTCTTTCAAAACAGAATTTATAGAATCATTGATAAATAAAACTTTATGACAACGCATAGCTCAGTTTTATAAGGATTTAGCCTAAATATTTTATTATCACTTACCTGAATAGCTTTCTTATGAGTCTAAATTGCTGGCCAGAAATCTCAGAGGATGTTTTAATTAATGGACTCTTAACTTGAAAGGGGGCGCAAAATGAAACTTGGTGTTATTTTCACCGTGATTTTCACAATCATCGCGCTGGCCTATTCTACCGCCAACCAAACCCTGAGTAAAAAAGTAAACCTTTCTTCGCTGCGACTGCAGATGACAACTCAAGAGGTAGAGACTCATTTCGGTTCCCCTTTTTCACGTCACCGCAATGTACTCACTTACATTCTAGAAGATTCCTCACAACTCATGATCACTCTACGAGATGATGTCGTGGCCAGTGCCATTATCAAATTCCATCATCCTCGTCGTATCGAGGACCCTGAGATGAGACAAATGACTCTGGTACAAATGTCACCTTCTGATCTTCAGAACGAAAACCCAAGTTGGTTTTATGCCGGCAAACCTGAAGAAGGTTTGATTTATAAGATTACGCAAAATGGAACAATTGAAAGCATGACTTGGGTTCCCCCATTTACTTATGCTAACCAACAGGCGAAAAATCTCCAAGCTCTTGTGAAAGATTTTAATAACCAACAGCTCTCTAATCTGTAGACCAACATGATAGCTCAAATTGAAAAAATTTTTGATCAACAAATACGACCGGCACTGGCCCAACATGGTGGGAATGTAGAAATAGTAGATGTTGATAACAATATTCTCTTTGTAAAATTTTTTGGTGGTTGCCAGGGATGTTCTAGTTCTAAGGCCACACTTAAAGGTGGAATTGAACAACTCATCAAGCAAAACTTCCCTGATATTGTTGATGTAGTTGATGTGACCGATCACCAAAGTGGAACTAACCCTTACATGTAGTTTTCTTTAGGATTTCTAATCACATCCAATCTTTCCCGTATCGCTTTGATCACTTCTAACTTCAGTTCAGCGTAAACTATTTTTTCACCTTCCCCTGCATCCACAAGAATCTCTCCCCATGGATCAATCACTAGTGAATGTCCAAAAGTGCTGAGTTTATCATTATGCTGGCCCCACTGAGCTGAGGCGATGACATAGGACTGATTCTCTATGGCCCGTGCTCGTAGAAGTGTATGCCAGTGGGCCTTGCCCGTTGGCACTGTAAAAGCTGATGAGACAGAAAGAACATTAGCACCTTGATAGGAATATGATCTAAAAAGTTCAGGAAAACGAAGATCAAAACAAATAGTTAAACCAATCTTAAAGCCCTCAACCTCAATCATTTGTGGTTTATTTCCGTGAGAATAAACTTTTCTCTCATCAACTGTCGTCTGACTTGGATGCTTGGAAAGATCACAAGAAAAAAGATTCATCTTATCGTAAAAGGCAATCTCGTTTCCTTGAGGGTCAAAGTTATATGAGCGATTCAAGATCTTCCCATTGAGTAAGGTCGCAGCTGATCCACCTAAAACATAGAGTCCTGAATTCTTTGCCAGAGCGCGAATGGCTTCATAGTGGGTATTTCCAGGCTCAACGAGAAAAGGAGTCGGCTTAGTTCCATCAGACATGGAATAAAAAACTTCAGGCAAAAAGACCGCTAGAGCACCTTGCTTTTTAGCCTCTAGAATGAACCCATTTATCTTTGAAAGATTAATCTCTGGATCTAAAACGGACTGAAGTTGAATGACACCGATCTTCATAGAGCTTTTCCTTTTCACATTTACCATTCTATTCACAAGTTATAAGATCATCGTACCATGCTGAAAACATTTTTTATGAACTTGCTTAAATTCACTTTTGCGGCCGCTTTGATTGGTTGGTTGGTTCATTCAGGCAAACTTGATTTCAAGCTCTTAGCGACTCTCTCAGAGCATCCATTCGCTGTTCTCTCCGCTGGCCTATTGAGTGTGATCAATTTCTGGCTTATTTCTATTCGCTGGAAAAGTATTTTAAAAGCAAGAAGTACGGTGGAGATCCCTCTCTCTGGAATGTTGAACATCACTTGGATTGGACAATTTTTTAGCAGTGTTCTTCCAGGCAGTGTTAGTGGTGATCTCGTTAAAATTTTGTATGTTCAAAAATTTGAACCAAACTTCTCAAAGAAATTTCTTTTCGCTTCGATATTTATTGATCGCCTCATGGGTCTTTCAGGTTTGATTCTTCTTGTAGGTATCAGCTCCCTGCTTTACTCCCAACATATTCTTGAAAATGCACCCGCGATGGAACCTCTTTTACATTTTAACTTTATTCTGGTTGCTCTTATTCTTATTTCGCTAGGGATTTTTAGCTTCTTCCATCAGCATGTGAGAAAATGGCTCGTCATTTTTCAGTCCCGTTTTTTTGAGAAAGTTTTCACTCAACTCATTAATCTTTGGGACGATCTTGTCCTTATTCGCTCAAGAATGCTTAAGGCCGTGCTTATCTCTCTTGTTGTGCAATTTATTGGAGTTCTCATTTTCTGGTCCCTCATCTCAACCTTGGTCGAAGGCAAAATGGATTTCATCCAGGCACTGGCATTTTTACCGCTTGGAATGATGGCCCTCGCCCTTCCAGTCGCTCCTTCAGGTCTTGGGGTAGGACATGCTATTTTTCAAAAACTGTTTGAATTTTCTGGAATTTCAAATGGGGCTTCATTATTCAATGTTTTCTTTATCGTCACACTCACTGTGAACTTGGTCGGAGTGATCCCTTATCTTTTAAGTAAAAGAAAATAATTAGAAAATAAAGATTTTGGATGGGTCGATGTGGGAGTAGTGCATGGCCTTCGTTTTAAGGCTCTCAAGCTGAAGTAAATAGTTTAATTCTTCTTCAAAACTATTTAGCTTTCTCACTTTCTTAGATTGCTTCTTAAGGATTGATTTTACACCTTGAGGCAGAATACAAACACCTCTTAAAAGGTAGTTCTCACCTTTATACTTAATCACTCGACCAGTGAAAACGTCACCTTCCATTAAAGAAATAGTTGGATGATTTTTCATGAGAACAATTTTTTCGTCATGCAGAATGTCATGAAGAACAATTTGTTTTCTAAAGTTAATTTTTGAGAAATCAAAAAGCGAGTGATTGACGTTTAGAAGCGCCTGAGAAAGTTCAACATCAAGATGACTTGTACGAATGTAGTCTTCAATCACTTTTGAGCCGTGCTCATCACGAAATTGAAAAATGTACCAGTCATTGAAGCAGTTCATACGAGACTCAAATTCATCTTTATCTTCATCTAACTTTCCAGTCAGAGAAAAATATTTTTCTTTTGCTGCTTTTAAAGCATCAAAGTGCGCGCCTTGAGTGTAAAGGCCAAGAACGGAATCGAGGTGTTCGTAAACGATATCAAGCATAAGGTATTCTACTCTTCCGTTTTAAGAACTGCCAAGAAGGCTTCTTGAGGAATTTCAACATTTCCGACCATTTTCATCCGCTTCTTCCCTTCTTTTTGCTTCTCTAGGAGTTTACGTTTACGGGAAACGTCACCACCATAACACTTCGCAAGAACGTTTTTACGAAGGGCCTTCACCGTTTCACGGGCGATGACTTTGGCGCCAATGGCGGCCTGGATAGCGATATCGAATTGTTGGCGATCAATCACTTTCATCAAGCGATGAGTAAGATCTTTTCCTTTTTGATGAGAGGTCGATCGGTGGGTGATCACAGAAAGAGCATCCACTTTGTCCCCATTCAAAAGTACATCGAGCTTTACCATATCAGATTCCATATACTCATTAAGCTCGTAGTCCATAGAGGCATAGCCCTTAGAAAGGGATTTCAATTGGTCATAAAAATCAAACATCATTTCAGAGAGCGGGAGAATATAAATGAGCTGAACGCGATCTTCAGTAATGTAATTGATGGCCTGTTGACGACCGCGACGGTCTTCACAAAGCTTAATTATTTTTCCCACATACTCATTTGGTAAATGGATAGAAAGCTTCACCGTTGGCTCAAGAATCTGATCAATCATCCCTGGATCAGGAAGTTTTGATGGGTTATCCACAATCACTTTTTCACCAGCATTGGTAATCACTTCATAGCTACAAGAAGGAGCAGTAGAAATGAGAGCAAGATTAAACTCACGCTCAAGTCTTGTCTGGATAATATCCATGTGAAGGAGACCTAGGAATCCACAGCGGAAACCAAATCCCAGAGCTTGAGAAACTTCAGGCTCATAAGTAAAAGAAGAGTCATTGAGGGCCAATTTTTCCAGGGCCTCTTTAAGAATTTCATATTCTTCAGAATCTACCGGGAAGATCCCGCAAAAGACCATGGGCTTAATTTCTTTATAACCGGCCAGTGTAGGTGTTGAATCTTTTTTATCAGAGTGAACAATCGTATCCCCGATTTTGACATCGCGAACCGTTTTAATCCCACAAATGATCATGCCCACTTCGCCCGCACCTAATTCATTCACTTCAGAATAAAAAGGCTGATGAACAGCAAGCTTAATGACCTCGTAGTCCATTCCAGAGAACTTAAAGTTGATTTTATCTTTAACTTTTAGATTTCCTTCCATGATACGGGCCAAAACCACCACACCTCGGTACGAATCAAACCATGAATCAAAAATAAGGGCCTGAAGCGGATTTTCCACTTTTCCTGTTGGAGGCGGGATCTTTTTGACAATTTCTTCTAAGAGAACATCCACGCCAAGTCCAGACTTCCCTGAAACGAGCGGAGCTTCAGAAGCATCGAGGCCAATCACATCTTCAATTTCTTTTTTAACTTTTTCTGGATCAGCATGAGGCAAATCAATCTTGTTAATAACGGGTAAAATTTCAAGATCATTTTCCAAGGCCATATAAACGTTGGCCAGAGTCTGGGCCTCAATTCCTTGAGAGGCATCGACAATCAGCAATGCACCTTCGCAGGAAGCAAGTGAGCGTGAGACCTCATAAGTGAAGTCCACGTGTCCCGGAGTATCGATCAAGTTGAAAAAGTAGGTTTTACCATCTTTCGCCTTATATTGCAGGCGAACGGTTTGAGCTTTAATCGTGATTCCACGCTCTTTTTCAAGATCCATATTATCCAACAAACGATCGGTTTTTTCACGATCCGTGATGGCTTTCGTCATCTCAATAATACGATCGGCGAGCGTCGACTTCCCGTGATCGATGTGAGCAATAATTGAAAAATTTCGGATGAGACTTGTATCCATAGAACGGCTTGACCCTTTTTTACATTGCGGGTCAAGCATACACTATTCTCAAGGCTAAACAAAGACCTCTTTCGAGATAATCATCATGTAATAATCAAGAGTTGATTCTTTGGCACGGATAGGAATGACGTTCGCGTAACCGTGGAAAACTTCCTCCGTTTCCTCGAACATATATTCCCCGGTTTCAGCAATCAGGACTTTCTTGCGTTTTGGAATGGTAATTTCAGCATTTTCAATTTTTGAACGGCGCTTAATGGCAATTTCATAGGTCTCAACAATGGAGTCAGGCATCATGGTATCTGTAATGACTTTATTGATGACATCATCTGACTGCATCTCCAAAAGCGCATACATTGGGTTATTCATGTAAATAAGCTCACCCTTGGCATTAGAAATCATGATGTTCTTTTTAATCATGTTCGCTAACGTATCAAACTTTCTATGCTCCACCGAGATTCGATCAGTCCGAAGCTGTTCAAATTTCTTCATATTCATAATCATTTTATTGAGTTCGCGTGCAAGCTCACCAATTTCATCATCCTGATCGTAATAGATGGAAACATCGAAGTTACAGTCTTGGAGCTCGCGAACGGCATCATTGATTTTCTTAAATGGCATGGCAATTTTCCCGGGAACAACAAGAGAAAGAAGAATCGTGCCAAGAAAGGTAATAATCAACGAAATGAGCATATTTCGACGTGTTTCACCAATAATCGTTTTAACCTGCTTATCACGTTGTTCATTTTGAAAATACTGCATGTCTTGAAACTCAGAAAAAGCCTCTAAGATTTTATCTGTTAGCTCATTAATCGTTGAAAGGCCTTCAGCATCTCTATAAAAAAGAGACGTTTTTCCCACAATTGTTTTTAGAGAATCCACATAACCCTGGAGTCTTGAAATCGTTTTTTTTGCTTCTACCTCTGAGTAAAAGCTATCTAAACGTTGAAGTTGCGATTGAAAACCTTCACATAAGTTTTCCAGACGCTTCAAATCTTCCGGAGTTGGTTTCGTTGTAAGGATTTTCTTTTGCATCTTTAAAATAGAAACGGCTGAAATTCTCACTTCATCAGTTATGTGTGAAATTGTATTTGAATTCACTGTGATAGATGAAATTTGGGTGTTAAGAGAATCAAGAAAATAAAAGACCGTGAATCCCATGACCAACACGACGAGATTAGCAACGATAAAACTTGTAGCAACTCTTCTTTTGAGTGATAACTGCATAAAAAACTCCGATTAAACTTCTTCTAAATCTTGAAATAAGCGATCAAAATTTTTCTCACTACCCACGAGCACCACAATATCATCGGCTTCGATAATATCCATCGGTAGTGGAGAATCATTGATCACCACCCGATAAGAGGCCTTTCCTTCTTCACTTATATAAGGGACTCTCTTTTGAAGGGCGACAATATTTAAGGAGTAATTTTGACGAATTTGGGATTCCACTAGTGTTTTTCCCTCAAAAGATTTGCCTAACTTGATCTCAACAATGGAGTAACCCGCGGCAAAATTATAGCGCTGGAGAACGTGGGGAGCAGCAATCTTACTCGCCACAATCTCACCCATTTCTTCCTCAACCTTAATAATTTCAGAGGCGCCAATCTCGCGTAAGACATGTTCATGAAGGTGGTTTGTGGCGCGTGCTACGACTCGACCAACACCAAGCTTTCTCAGCATAGCGACCGCCATAATGCTCATTTCAATATTATCTCCGATAGCGACCACGGCCGTATCGACATCTGAAATATTCACAGCTCTGAGTGATTTTTCTTGAGTCACGTCGATGCAAATGGCATGAGACACTTTATCTTTTATTCGGTCTACAAGTTCAGGCCTTGAATCAATCGCCAAAACTTCGGCACCCTTTTCAAAAAGCCTGAGAGCCGTCTTCGCTCCAAATGTCCCTAATCCGATAACAGCAACAATCATATCATTATCCTATTAATACTTTCCCTTCCGGGTATTCTAAATGATTTGGTAAGACAACTCGGCTTCCCACTGCCAGCACGAGGGTTAATGGTCCAACACGTCCAAGATACATCATAGCGACCAAACAGAGTTTTCCTAAAACACTTAAAAAGGGTGTAATACCAAGGCTCAACCCGACCGTGCCAAAGGCACTGACAACTTCAAAGAGAAGAGAAAGAAAACTTTTATCTGGTTCGACCCTGGCCATAACAAGGACACCGACACTGACCACAATTAAGCAAATAATAAAAATGGCGATAGACTTCACTACGGTTTGGGCGGGAACAGTACGTTCAAAAAACTCCACATCCTGCTTACCTTTGAGTGTCGCCGTCACCGATTGCAGGAGAACAGCGAATGTGGTGGTCTTCACACCACCCCC
>CANFNX010000099.1 GCA_947448495.1 Bacteriovoracaceae bacterium
CTTGCCCTTTACGGAAAAGTATATAAAACAAATATCAACCAAAATGACCTCGTAACACTTGGAGAAAAAGAGGGACAGATAGAACTCATTTTTCAAAGTAAGGGAAAGCTTTACTATGCATTCTGGAAAGCAAGAATAAGAAAGCAAAATGGTGAGTTATACTCCACTCCACAGACCCCTCAAAGAGAAATTTATACGATCGAAAGCGAAAATTTCACCGCCAACAAAAACATACTCAACATAAGAGCAGAAGACATACTAGGATTAGACTTCGAACAATTTTGTAAATGTATCATACTCAATCAAGGCGAATTTGCCCGTTTTCTGATGAGTTCTTTTACAGAAAGAAAAGAAATCCTAGAAAAACTCTACCCAGGTGAACTTTTTGATAGTTTTTCGATTGAGCTTAAAAAAGAAAAAGAAGAGATTGAAAAAAACCTAAAAGAAATAGAAATAGAATTACACACAATAAAAGGTGATGGTCCTTCAGAAGAAACCTTAAAACCACTTATCAAAGATCTCGATAAACAGCATAAAAAAAGTGAATCATGGCTATCCATAATCGAAACGATCACATATCACTTCACAAGTTTGGAAAACTATCATTTAAAGCATTCCGAAACAAAGTCCAAAATTGACACCGTCAAAACCGTACTGACAAAAGAAACAACTATCCATAATGAAATTGTTTCTCTTGCACAAAAGTCATCAGAAGAGCTTGCCACCCTCAAAGAGGAGCAATCAAAAAAGCAAGAAAGATGGCAAGAGTTGTTAAAGATTGAAGAAGCCTACAAAATCAATCTTGAAAGTTTAAAAACCCTCAATACAAACTTCAATAAATTAGAAGCGGACGTCGCAGAAAACCAGAAAAAGTTACTTACTATAGATCAAGCGAAAGCACGATGGTTAGAAAACGACCAGACCTTAAAAGCTCAATTCCAAATCCCCATAGACGTACTCAGAAACTCTGCCTCGACCTTTACTGAAATTGTTGAAGTTAAGACACAACTTAACCTGCTAGATCAAGATCTTGAAGCTCAAAGAGAGAAATTTAAAAACCTAGAGGATCAAGGAAAACAAGAATCAGCCCAAATAAAGGATATTCTCAAAGCAACGTCAAATTACGACCAGATAAAACTAGAACTCGAAAAACTTGCCATTAAGAAAATAGATGATCAAAATTTCATTGAATCCAATCAGAGGAAGAGACTCAGACAAGAAGAGCTTGTTTTACTAATTGAATCCTTAAACAGTGAAAAGCACTCTGCAGAAGAAGACATTAGAATAAAAGAAAAAGCTAAAACGAAACTAAAAGAGGAATTAATCCCGATACAAGCAACCCTTAAACTCCATGATCTTTTTGTTGCTATTGAAACATGCCTTGATCATGCGAATGTATCAGATAAAAAAGAATGTCCTGTGTGTCAAACTTACCTAGGTGAAAAGAACATCTTAGCGTTTAAAGAAAGTTTACAGCAGCTAGAAGTAGAGAGCCTAAAGAGCAAAGAATATAAAATCAACCAAGAGCTCCTTACCCTTGAAGCTGAGGCGATAAGTAAAAAGAAAACACTAGAGCAAGTTGGTATGCAGATTAGCTCAAAAAATATTGAGCTCTCATCGTTAGCAAGCGAGATTTCTACAAAAATACCTGACCTCACAGAACTAGAAATAAAAATACAAAATCTGCAAAAAGAAATATGGCAAAAAGAAAGTCTGATAAAAGATAAAGAAAAAACGGAACTTGCAATTGTAAAAACACGTGATGCCTACGCAAAACTAAAAACAGAGATTGCCTTAAAACATGAAGCCGTCTTAGTGTTGGTAAAAAAACACGACTCTCTTAAAGACACAGTAGATTACCTGAAAGACAAATCACTCCTTCCCTACAACCTTTTAAAAGACGAGTCTAAAAAGCTTCAGTCATATTTATTACATGAGAACACTGGGAAGAATATCACTCAGGAAGCACTCTTCATTAACACAACAATCAAGAACCTAGTTTTGAACAAGGATATTGCACAGCAAGATCACCGCAGCCTTAATGATAAAAATTCTTTACTCGCAACAAAGCTTGAGTTTGAACTACAAGGCAAGAGTGCCTCAGAACTTATAAATGACCTTCAATTCAAAGTTAAGATCAGCTCTGAAAAGACTTCGCAACTTGCAAAAGATGCGATGTCTCACGAGTTAAAACTGAAAGATGCACAGAGCAGACTCTACACATTAGAGGAGTTGATCAAAGAAATTGAACTACAATACGCCAAAGAACTTGTTATCTTGAAAGGATCTGTACCAGATGAGAGATCAGGTATTTCTGATGAGTTAGATCTTATTATAACACTTTTTAAAGACTTTAATTTGGGTTTATCCGATTCTAAGGACCTTTTTTTACCAATAAAAAATCTTTTGGTGAGTCAAAAAGAAAGCTTAAAAAAAGAAACCTCTGAATTAAAAATGAGATTTGCATCCGCGAAGGCACGTTTAGATGACTGGGAAAAAAGGCAAGACAGAATCAATCTTTTAAACATTAAAGAGCAGACTCTTTCCCAATCCCTTGATCGGAAGGCAAGGTTATATGAAGTTCTAGGCAAAGATGAGCTAAGATCATTTGTCTTATCTCTGGTTGAAGAAAATCTTATTATTCAAACGAATATTGAGCTTCAGAAACTTTGCCAAGGTAGATACGAAATTATTCACCAATCTAGAAGAATGAAAATGAGTCCAGACTTTTACATCCTTGATAAGTACCGTGAAGCAGGGATGAGAAAAGTATCAACTCTTTCTGGTGGAGAAACTTTTATGGTTTCTTTGGCCTTGGCGCTAGGTTTAGCTGAGATGACACGAGGGAAAGCTGACATTGACACCCTCTTTATTGATGAAGGGTTTGGGACACTTGATTCAGACTCACTACAAGATGTACTTGATATGCTCAAACAAATTCAGACACGAGGGCTGATGGTGGGAATAATCTCACACGTCAAAGAATTAACCCAATCTCTACCTGTAAATTTACTTGTAACAAAAAAGCAGGATGGAGTCTCAACAGTTGGTCTCATCTTTAACTAAATTTCGATTAATATTTGCGTCCAATAGCTAACCCCATCACGATCGTTATATTTGCCGATAGCAGTGTGAGTATAGTTGGGATTTCGTATCTCTAAGTTTTGTAGGCTTGAATTAGTCCATTCTCTTAAAAGAATTTTTGAATTTTTAGGTCCATAAGAAATGATCTCACCGCAGGCTTTCAAGTTACCGAGTCTATTTCTAATTCTCTGACATCTCCGAGCTAGGCCATTATGCCCAAAGGCAGACGTTCGGTTGGCCATTGAGCGTGAATGTTCCAAAGCTTGTTCTTCTATAAAGACACTATAATTAAGTGGATCAAGGCCTTTACTGATTCGGTATTGATTAAAGATGGTGAGGTATTCTTGGTTAATTGAGTAACTGTCACTTTGCTGAGACTGAACCGACTTTTTTTCAAGATTGCGAAACCCCTTTCCGCAGGATGAAAAAATCATTAATACCAAAAATAAACTCATCTTGTTCATGAGTAAATTGAAGCAACTGATGAATGCACCTGTCAATAGCGCTGCGTTAAACAAGGCCTAACTGTAAGAAAAGATGAGGATGTATGCCTACTAAAGCCATCATCCATCTGACAACATTTAAGGCCTAAAAGGAAAAAAATGAAACGAATCTTAATTTTAATTCTTATTCTTGGTACTCACCATTCATTTGCCATACCTCATTTAGATTTGGAAATGACATCAGATGAATACAGATATCATTTGAAACAGTTAAAAATAGCTAAAGCCATGGTTGTAGATGATCCATCAATAGCCTTTTCCCTACAATTAGGTGATCGACTAAGCAAATGGATCAATGTCATTAATCAATCTAGAACGATAGGGACTGCTATTCGCCTAACATCTCCACAAACTCGTCGCGCTATTCCGATTGAAACTCCTAACATTTACTCTCCATCTATCATAAAAGCCGGAGCAGATAAAATTGTAGCCGAATTACCTGAGGTCATGAGGACGATCTTGACCAATTCAGGAGAGTTGCCTTCAACAATCGGCATCGATGATGAAACATTCATTAAGCATGCAAGACTTTTAGATCGAAATTATCAAAGCGCAGCTCGCTATAAATCAGTCAATGGATTCCGCTTTCAATATATCGCTGCAGCTTCAAGAGATGTTCGGGGATATTACTACTTAACTAAAAACAAAATCGGTGCAAATGAACTCAGGGATGTAAACACGATTGACTCCGAAAAAGTGCAGCCAATAAAAGAAGCCTTGGCCAAGCTGTGCCTTAATGCCAGCTCAGGTTCCCTTGAGTCATGCGTAAAGAAAGTAGAAACAGCATTTTCTCAAAACAATCTTTCGGAACTTTATAACAATTATTTTCAAGCTGCTGAACAAAACTGGAATGATTTTTTCGAGATACCAAAACTCAGCGCAAGAAGAGATGTCGCTTGGACAAATCAAATCATGACGGTGCCTTTCAATACTCCATCAATTTCAAAGTTTATACCTTATCTACAAAACAATATTGAAGACGAGTATCGATTCAATGATTGGAAACTTAAGATCAACTTTGGATCTTTTATGAATGGACCTAAACTGGTTTTTCAGGCGGGGGTTGTGCCTCATGTGAATGGACTGGGTGGGAATCAAATTGTTATGGATTCCAATCAGCCCATTGAAGAATATGAATCACAATGGACGATTCGCCATGAATTTGGCCATGTTTTAGGTCTCCCTGACTGCTACCATGAATTTTATGACACTAAGCTTGAGGCTTATGTAAATTATCAACTTGATACGAGTGACCTCATGTGTAGCCGTGCAGGGAACATGAAGGAAAGAATCTTTAATCAACTCAAAAAAACTTATTCAAAGGCATTCTAAATGAAATTCATCACGGTATTTATTTTAATTTTTTCACAGTTAGCAGTTGCTCATAGCGACCATGACTGGAGAACAGATTACGAAGCTTATCTTTCTGTATCATATGAGTCGCCTCTATTTGATGGTCTTTCAATTAATGAAACACAGAAATCAAATCGTCTTGACATGAAGTTTTTCAAACAAAAACTGATTCAATTTTCCCAAACCGAAGACAGAAGAGCTTTGACGAATTTAGATACGGCCCGTGAATTCCTGAAGCAGGAATACTTAAAAATTGGTTTTGAAGTTAATTTGCAGAATTTCGGTGGAGGAACAAATTTCATCGCAGAGAAAAAAGGCAGCGTTCATCCAGAAAAAGTTCTAATTCTATCTTCACATATTGATTCTGTACGATGTAAGGGTGCAAATGACAACGGTACAGGAACAATAGGTCTACTCACTGTTTCTCAGGAACTAGCAAAAACAAACTACCCCTTCACGATTCGAATTCTTGGCTTTGATAAGGAAGAAATTGGACTGGTTGGCTCTGATGCCTATGTGGCAAGCCTAACCGAGAAACAAAACATTATCGGTAATATAAACTTTGAGATGATGGGAGTGAACTCAAGAAACGATGGTAGTTTTCATGTCATTGACTGCCAAAAGGCGACTTCTGTAGCTCTTACAAATACCATAAAGAGCTCAATTGCAAAATTAGGACTTCCACTCACTGTCGTGAAGGCCTGTACTGATAGAAGCGACCACGCCTCTTTCTGGAGACATAATCTACCAGCGGTTGTCATTTCTGAGAATTTTTTTGGAGGAGATGCTGACCCTTGTTATCACTCAAGATGTGATATCGTAGATGATCGATTAAATTATAACTATATGACAAACATTCTTGAGGCAGTCCTCGACGCGACGGAAAATCTTCTATTAAATAAATAATTATTTTGTCTCCAGGATTTGCCTGGAGACAAAATATTAAAATTCAGCGTTTTTAGGGGTACGTGGAAATGGAATCACATCACGTATATTGCTCATACCAGAAATGTACATGACGGCCCTTTCAAAACCTAAACCAAATCCAGCATGTGGTACTGAACCATATTTACGAAGATCAAGATACCACCAATAATTTTTAGTATCCATTTTCATTTCTTCCATTCGATTCACTAGTTTTTGGTAATTATCTTCACGCTGAGAACCACCAATAAGCTCTCCTACACCCGGAACAAGAACATCCATCGCTCTAACTGTCTTCCCATCATCATTCTGCTTCATATAGAAAGCTTTAATATCCTTCGGGTAATCAGTCACAATCGTTGGACGTTTGAAATATTGTTCAGCAAGAAAGCGCTCATGCTCCGTCTGAAGATCCATTCCCCAAGTAACGGGGTAATCAAACTTATGTGTTTTAGAAACTTCCAGTAAAATCTCAATCGCCTTCGTATATGTCACCATCTCAAAAGGTGAATTCATCACGTGTTCAAGTGTTTTTAAGTTTTCAGGAGCATAACGGGAAGCCAGGAATTCAAGTTCGTCACCACATTGTTCAATTGATTTTTTGATCAAGTGTTTTACGTAACCTGTAGCAAGCTTAGCGTTGTCTTCGAGAGTGTTAAAAGCGGCTTCAGGCTCTACCATCCAGAACTCAGATAGGTGACGAGCAGTATTTGAGTTTTCTGAGCGAAAAGTAGGTCCAAAAGTATAAACTCGACCTAAACCACCTACAGCAAAGGTTTCTGCTTCAAGCTGTCCCGATACAGAAAGAAAGGTTTCTCTTCCGAAATAGTCCTTTGAGAAGTCAATTTGCCCTTTTTCAGTTCTTGGAAGCTTATCCAGGTGGAGAGTAGAAATACGAAACATCTCCCCTGCCCCTTCAGCGTCAGAAGCAGTAATCACTGGCGTGTGGAGATAAGTGAAACTCTCATTTGAAAAATATTCATGAGTCGCCTGCGCAAGGACGTGCCGCAGACGAAAAACGGCAGAAAAAGTGTTGGTTCTTGAACGCAAATGGGCAATTTCTCGCAAATATTCAAGAGACGTTTCTTTTTTCTGCAAAGGGTAATCTTCTCCATTTAAACAGAAAATATGAACTCTCTTGGCCTGCATTTCCACTGGCTGCTTGCCTTGTGAGGCAACAAGTAAACCTTCAACTTCTACCGATGAGCCAATCGTTAATTTCGTCACATCTTCATAATTACCAAGTGTTCCATCAACAATAATTTGGAGGTCTTTTTGAGTTGTTCCATCATTAACAACCATGAAAGAAAACTTTTTCGACTGTCTAAGAGACTTTACCCAACCTTTAACAATAATCATCTGATCAACAGGTTTAGCGTCAAAAACTTTTTTTATCAGTAGATAATCACTCATTATGCGTCTCCGAGAATATGATTTCTAATTTCTTGTGTTTCATGCCATTTCAATCTAGGACCAAATTGACTTACGACTCGACTTGCTGCCAGGGATGCAAGTTTCCCGGCAGAGGCATGAGAATGATTGTGGGTAATGGCAAAAAGGAACGCTCCAGCGTACATATCTCCAGCACCATTTGTATCAATCGCCTTGACTGGGTAGGGTTCTACTTGAAGAAAAGTTTGACCATCGAAAATAAGAGCACCATTCTCTCCTAAAGTTACCACAAAGGTCTTCGCAACTTTTTTTAATTCTTCACGAGCAATCATGATATCGTGAGTGTTGGTAAAGCTAAGGGCCTCTGATTCGTTACAAAACAGAAGATCTACTCCCTGAGGACCAATCATTTCCATCAGGCCATCTTTAAAAAACTTAACCATATTTACATCAGAAAAAGTAAGAGCGGTTTTAATTCCATTGGCTTCAGCAATTTTTCTTGCTTCAATAGCCGCAGTCTTACCAGTTGAGGATGCGACGAGGTATCCTTCCATATACATGAATTTTGAATTAATAATGGCTTCAGCATCTAATTCTTCTGAACTAATGGTTGAGGTAATTCCAAGAAAAGTATTCATAGTTCTTTCTGCATCTGGGCTAATCAGCACAAGACACTTTCCAGTTGTACCTGAATGTCTCTTCTGAGATCGTAAATTGGAATCAACACCATTATCTTGCAAGTCCTGGAAATAAAAATTTCCAATGGGATCAGAAGCAACCTTACAGGAATAGAATGCTTTCGCCCCAAATTGTGAAACAGCAATGACTGTATTGGCAGCTGAACCACCACATTGTTGCTTACGTGGAGTTCCCCCAAGAGCGTCCAAGAGTTCATTCTGGCGTTCTTCATCAACTAAAGTCATTAGTCCTTTATCGATTTTGAATTTAGATAAAAAGTCGTCGTTAACTTCATACTCCATATCAACTAAAGCATTACCAATGGCGTAGACGTCATATTTGATTGTCATAATTTCTCCAAGGATGAGAAATAATGTATGAGATTTGAGTCGAAATTTCTACCATTTAAGGCAAATAAACATCATAACGAGTGGCCTTACCTTCAAAGATAACGTCAACAGGATCCATAAGGGTCGCAGATAATCTTGGCCGCTTCACGACGAGACGTTTTGGCGTCAGTTTCTTCGCCTCGACTATGACTTTTTTAGCGTCTTTATCGCTTCCAACGAAGCTTCGAAATATACGCATCTCTTTTTTGGGTAACGACTTTTCGTTCACATCTTCGAACATAGGGTCAAAATAAATAATATCAACATTCGGCAGAGTCTCAAGAAAAGTAAAGGCCTCTGATTCGATAAAAGAGAACTTTTGTAATAACGGATGCGAGGCATTTTTGAGTGCACTTTTGATTAAAAAAGCAATGATAGGATTTCTCTCGAGGGCAAGAACTTCGCAGCCATAACTCAAAAACAGCAAAGAATCCCCTAAAAGACCACCTGTAAGATCTAGAATCTTTGGACGAACTCCACCTTTCACACCAATGGCCTTAGCAGGAACTTCCCTAAGAATTGATGCACTTTTAAAATAAAGCTCATGCCTCTGAAGATCCCGATCAATATCAACACTAATAGGCCTTTCCTTTGGATCATCTGAATGGAGCCAATACTGACCATTTTTCCATTCCATCGTCAAAAAAAGTCCCTGAGATGTACAATAATTATTGAGATGCCTAAATTGCTCGCTCTCAATTTGGAGATCCCCACCCAAAATTTTCAAGTTCATGGAAGCATTCTGACTTATGTCGAAGATAAGTCCAATAAAAAAATTTGAGTTCCGCATTTTTTAGAGGATGACCGTATGCGTTTTAGATTCTAATTACTTAACATTTTCTATCGAGAAGTCTAACATACATGAAAGTATTTTTAGTCAAAATTGAATCGAGGAACACTTATGAAAAGCTCACACATTCCTTTGAATTACCATCCTGAAAATCTAAAAAGAGAACTTAAGCCGTTCTACATCGGTGCTGATGAAAAAGACATCCAGGAGATGCTTGCCGCCCTTAACCTCAAATCGCTTGATGATCTTTATTCTCACATCGATGATGACGTAAAGTTCTCCAAATTATCGATGCCAAAACACATGAGCTATGAAGAACTCATCGTTCATGTAAATGAATTGGCGAAAAAGAATACTTCCAAGATCTCTTTTTTAGGCGATGGTTTACCACAATACAAAGTGATGGATGTCGCTGGGCCGATTTGTGAAATTCGAGGCTTAACCACTGCCTATACGCCTTATCAGCCGGAAAGATCCCAAGGAACTCTTCAAACTCTTTGGATTTACCAATCACTACTCTCACAACTCACAGGTTTTGAAGCCATCAATGCTTCTCTCTATGACCGATCAACATGTCTATTTGAGGCCATGAACTGTGCTCTCAGACTTATCAAAGACTCAACGACAATCATCGTTTCAAATACCATTTTCCCTGGTGATATGGAGGTGCTTGAAACACTCTCTAGAGAAACTCCTCTCAAACTTATCAAGGCTCCTATTAATGCTCAAACTGGGCGAATGGATATGGATGCACTGAAGAGAATTCTAAACACGACACCACAAATTGCAGGAGTTGCATTCCCTCAGGTAAATAATTTAGGAAATATCGAGCCTGTTGATGAAATAGTGGATTTATGTTCCAACAATAATATCAAATCTATTGCCATTGTTGATCCAATGCTTATCGGTGCCGCTGGACTTAAACCGCCAGTCAATTTTGGAACTCGACTACAGGGTTCAGATATGGTCGTTGCCGAGGGTCAGCATCTCGCAATTGGACCAAACTTTGGCGGCCCGGGATTAGGAATATTTGGAATCCGCTATAATGAGCAAGATAAACTTTCTATTAGGTCTACGGCAGGAAGATATATTGGAAAAACAACAGATCTTAAAGGAAGAGAATGTAAGGCGCTAATTCTGTCCACCCGTGAACAACATATTCGACGTGAAAAAGCGACTTCTAACATTTGCTCAAATCAATCTTTTATTGCATCACTCGCCGGCGCTTGTATTTTAGCAAGAGGAGATGAGGGATTTCAAAAAACTCTTCAAACATCTCGTAACCTCGCCGAAAAAGCAGCAGAAGCTTTGTCCCAATTTGAAGGAGTTGAGTTAAAGTTTCGGGCGACTTCATTTTTTAATGAATTCACGTTGAAGCTCCCCCTAAACACAGAACAAATCATTCACGAAGCCTCAATGGCAGGAATTCAGCTTGGGGTTGATGTTTCAAAACGTCATACAGAAATTCATGGAGAGAATCTCATTCTTATGAGTTTCTCTGATATCCACACGGAAGCTGACATCGAAAAGCTTGTCGCCTTTTTCGAGACAAAATTCAATCGATCGAATCAATTGATCCCAGTTCAAAAAATTCAATCTGTCATGCTTCGTGATGTAGCCCCTGGAATTCCAAAAATAGAGAAAGATGATTTAATTCAATATTATGAAAAACTAGGAAAGCAAAATCTATCTCCCGATGATGGCATATATCCGCTAGGTTCATGTACAATGAAGTACAATCCCTACATAAACGATTATGCCGCCTCCTTGCCAGGCTTTACCAATGCTCACCCAGAAGCAGCCACAGAGGATGTCCAAGGCTCACTAGAAATCCTTTTTGAAATTCAAGAAATGTTCAAAGCGATTACAGGTCTTCCAGGTGTTACGACACAACCAGTGGCCGGTGCGCAAGGGGAACTTGTCGGAATTAAAATGTTCCAGGCCTATCATCGAGATCGAGGTGAAGCAGAATCAAGAAATGTGATCATTATTCCTCGATCAGCGCATGGGACCAATCCAGCAACTGCGACCATGGCCGGATATGAAGTTAAAACAATTGACGGCAAAATCTATGGGATTTATACCATTGAGGCGCAGAGTAATGGAGAGATCAATCTCAATCAGATCAAAGAATTTCTTGCAACAGATGGTCATCGAGTCGCAGGTGTAATGGTTACCAACCCGAATACTGCGGGAATTTTCGAAACTCAATTTAAAGAAATGAGTCATCTTATTCATGAAGCAGGCGGGCTCGTCTATATGGATGGTGCTAACATGAACGCCATTGCAGGGATTGTTGATTTAAACAAGCTTGGAGTCGATGCAGTTCACAATAACCTCCATAAAACGTGGACCATTCCTCATGGTGGAGGTGGACCAGGTGATGCAATAGTCGCAGTCTCATCTAGGCTAATTGATTATCTTCCAGGTGTTCAAATTGTAAAAAACAACGGTCGTTTTGAAATGATTCGCCCTTCAAAAACAGTTGGTTCTTTTCATAGACACTTTGGAAATTTTGCTCACAAAATTCGTGCTTACACTTACATTAAGGCCCTTGGCGCTGACGGAATTCGTAAAATGAGTCAAGTCGCCGTATTATCAGCAAGATATTTACAAGCTAAACTTCAAACGACATATCCACTACTCCCCCTTGGAGCCGCAGAAACTCCTCGTATGCATGAGTTCATCCTGAC
>CANFNX010000100.1 GCA_947448495.1 Bacteriovoracaceae bacterium
AAATAGAAATAATCTCAATCGGGAAGATAAGGATCGCCAGTGCCGGCATTGGACCAGCAAAGTGCTTCATATAGTTAACAAATCCGACAGCACGGATACCTTGGAAGTTAAAATAAACAAATGTGAAAAGACCTAACGCAAGAGTTGTATTGAGGTTTTGGTTTGGAGACATTGAGCCTGGAAACACACCAATGACGTTATTTAAGAGAATAAAGCAGAAAACAAAGATCACATATGGGAAATAGCGTTTAGCACTTTCTTCACCCATAACAGTTTTGGCCGTGTTGTACATGGCCTGGCCCAAAGACTCAACGATGTTTCTCACAGTCACACCACGATCAGGGATGGTTGGGTTTTTAAGACCAGCAACATTTAAACGATAAAGAACACCGACGATCAAAAAGATAACTGATCCGAAAATCAGCGCTAAAGTATGGGCCGGAATATGTGTGGCATGCGAAGCGTTTGTGAAAAAATTGTAACCACCACTTGCCCAAACGGAATTAGTGAAAAGGAGTGCAATTAAATACAAGTATTTCATGGGTATCCTAGCTAAATTTAGTAATTGTTTTTAATACTAACAACCTGGATTATCAATTGAAAAATCATTAAAAGCAGGACTTTGGGCGTGAGGTCTTTATTATAAAAGTAGATCATCACAACCACTGCAGCCAAAAGCGTCATTTTAAGCATCATGAGCAAAAGAACCTTTTTCAACGCCTGCTTTGCATTATCTCCCTCAGAAGTCATGGACTTGGCCAATTCATTCACCATTTTCAGCAGGGTCGTGTGATTGAGGACTAACACCACTAACACACCAAGAAGCGCCAGTGAGTCCATTAATGCGCCACCTGTCATGAACAAAATCGCGACAACGTTAAGGAGTGAGATCAAATAAAATTTTTTTGTTACTTTTTTTTCCATGACACCAATATCATTTTTATAAGGATTGAAACGACAACAGCAATAAGAACAATCTGCGCCCAGCCCTGACTAATAACTCCTTTGGCGACCAACTGTTGAAAGGCGAAAAAAACGCCCAAAATCGTTGAAGGCAGCCCAAGGGCCAAGGCCAGTGCTTTTTGCCAGCTTTTCATGACATAAAGATAAGAAAACTAGCGCTTTCTGGCAACACGTCGATCGAAGAGAGATTTTAATCTCGCACGTAAAACATCAGGATTCGGGTAAGAGGGGAGAAGAGAGTAATAAATATTGTAAGCTTCTTTTAATTTTTCATTCGACTCATAGGCGTTCGCAATCAGAAATTTCACTTTAATGATCTGGTCTTTTCTTCTTTCGCGCTTGAGATACTCAAACCAAAACTCAACGGCCTTATCCCAATTACGATTATAAAATTCAATTAGACCCATTTGATTATACGCCTCAACATAATAGGGATTCGTTGGCTGACTTATGATCTGATTAAAGATCTCTCTCGCTTTATTATATTTCCCCATTTCAAAATAGGATTCACCGACTCTTAAAAAATAATAATCATAATCTTTTAATCTAGGCTTAACATTCATAAGAATTTGATAAGCACGAATTGCTTCATTGAAGTTTTTGGCAAAGCTAAAATTAATATCAGCAATTTTTTCTAATGATTTAACCTGCCATAAGGGATCATCTACATTATCAACAATGAATTGATAGTATTTTAGAGCTTTCAGCTGTTCGTCTAAGTATAGATAATAGATTTCGGCCAATTGATAATTGATCTTTGTCTTTATTGTTTTCGAGGGATTTTTTTTTAACACACGCTCGTAAAGACCTACGGCTTTCGAAAATTCCTGCTGATCAACAAATTTTTGCGCAGAGAGAATGTCTTGATTGAGTCCTGAGGTAAAGTCACATGAACTTAACCCCAGGACTATTAAAATTAAATAGAGATTACTGAACAGGTGTTTCAGAGGATTCACCCTCAGTTGCATCTTCATCCGGATCAACGATCTTTTCAACTGCCACAACTTTTTCATCTGGCTTCACGTTAATCAAACGAACACCTTGAGTGTTACGACCGAGAAGTGAAATACCAGAAATTTTCGTTCTGATAACTTGTCCTTTGTCGGTAATAATCATGAGATCATCTTTATCTGTAACAGGGAGAATACCCATTATCTCGCCGGTCTTTTCCGTTAATTTCATCGCAAGAATACCTTTACCACCGCGAGACTGTTGACGATATTCTTCAGCGGCTGAACGCTTACCATATCCACGTGAAGTCACGGTTAAGATTTCAGATTTGTCATCAATGACTTCCATTCCAATCACTTCTTCACCATCATCAAGGCTCATCCCTTTCACACCTTGAGAGACGCGCCCTTGTGCGCGACAATCATCTTCGTGGAAGCGAATGGATTTACCGGCAGAAGAGGCAAGAAGAACATCTTTTTTACCATCTGTGATACGAACAGCAAGAATGGCATCGCCATCGACAACTTTTATCGCCTTCAGACCGTTCTGACGCATGTTTTTGTATTCAGAAAGTTCTGATTTTTTCACAATGCCCTGCTTAGTAGCGAAGATTAAGAAATGACCTTCGGCTTCTTTAGGAACAGTGATAATCTCTTGAACTTTTTCATCAGCAGGAACGTTAATGATATTCACCACATTTCGACCTTTACTTGTTCGCTGGCCTTCAGGAATTTGATAAACTTTAATTGAGAATACCGTTCCTTTATCCGTAAAGATCATGAGTGAATCATGCGTGTCAGCTGTGAAAATAGATGTGTAGAAGTCCTCATCAAGATCGGCACCTTTCACACCCTTACCACCTCGTTTTTGCGAGCGGTAAGTATCGATCGCCATACGCTTCAAGTAGCCTTTTTGCGTAATGGTCACGATCACTTCTTCATTTTTAATCAAATCTTCCATGTGAATTTCATCGGCCTGAGCAATGATTTCAGTCCGACGAGCGTCGCCGTAATTTTCGCGAATTTCAACAAATTCACCACGAATAATATCTTTAATCTGCTCTTCAGACCCAAGGATACCTTCTAAGCGCATGATCTCTTTCATAATCGCTTCGTAATCAGCAATAATCTTATCTCTTTCAAGACCAGTTAAGCGTTGAAGGCGCATATCCAAAACGGCTTGCGCCTGGATTGCGGAAAGAGTGAATTTCGACATCAATTGATCTTTGGCCTGGGCAGGACCTTCAGCTTTTTTAATCAATTCAACAATCGCATCAATATTTTCGACGGCAATTTTAAGACCTTCTAAAATATGGGCGCGCTCTTTAGCTTTCTTTAACTCGTAAGTAGTACGACGGATAACGATTTCACGACGGTGCTCAATGAAACACTCTAGTTGTTCCTTGAGATCCATCACTCGTGGTTGACCATTATAAATCGAGAGGAAGATAATCCCGAACGAGACTTGCATTTGGGTTTGCTTATAAAGACGGTTTAAAATAACCGCACCTTGCTCACCCTTTTTAATATCGATGACTACACGGATACCTTCTCGTGAAGATTCATCGCGAATATCTGAAATTCCTTCAATCGCTTTTTCAGTAACTAGCTCAGCAATTTTTTCAATTAGTTTTGCTTTATTGACCTGGTATGGAAGTTCAGTGATCACGATTTGTTCGCGATCATTTTTCTTCACTTCAATATCGGCCTTAGCGCGAATCTGAATCACACCTTTACCTGTGTGATAAGCTTGTTGGATTCCTGCAGTTCCATGAATCGCCCCAGCCGTTGGAAAGTCTGGGCCTGGAATAATTTTAATGAGGTCATGAACAGTCAGGCTTGAATCATCAATAAGGGCCAAAAGACCATTCATAATTTCAGTTAAGTTATGCGGAGGAATGTTTGTTGCCATACCTACAGCAATACCTGCTGAACCATTAATAAGAAGGTTTGGAACTTTTGTTGGAAGAACTGTTGGCTCTTGTAATGATCCATCATAGTTATCCTGCCAATCAACCGTTTCTTTATCGATATCTCCCAACATGTCGTTGGTCAGTTTTTGCATTCTGACTTCGGTGTATCGCATAGCTGCAGCATTATCACCATCAATGGATCCAAAGTTCCCTTGACCATCAATGATGGTGTATCTCATCGAGAAATCTTGAGCGAGACGAACCATGGCGCCGTAAACAGCTGAGTCACCGTGAGGGTGATATTTACCGATAACGTCACCCACCACACGGGCAGACTTTAAGTAAGGTCTGTTGTGATAGTTGTTAAGCATATGCATCGCATAGAGTACACGTCGGTGAACTGGTTTAAGTCCATCACGAACATCTGGAAGGGCACGGCCCACGATAACTGACATGGCATAATCGAGGTAACAGTTTTTCATCTCATCTTGTATCAAGAGAGGTTGGATATTTCCGTGATTCGCTTCTGACTTGTTGTTTTCGTCACTCATAATTCTTCGTCCTTAAAATTAAATATCTAGGTTACGCACATTCAGAGCATTTGTTTCCACAAATTCTCTTCTTGGATCCACCTGATCTCCCATGAGTACGGAGAACACTTGGTCAGCATCAATCGTATCTTCAATTTTTACTTGAAGAAGTGTTCTGTTGGCCGGGCTCATTGTTGTTTCCCATAATTGCTCTGGATTCATCTCACCAAGACCCTTATAGCGCTGAATATAAGCTCCTTGACGTCCTTCTTGTGAAACGAAGTTTGAAAAATCCAACAGACCTTTGTGCTTCGAGGAAGTTCCTTGATGTTTAATCACAAAATCTGAATTGAGGTATCTTTTAATTCCGTCATGCTGATTGATAAGATCTGCAAATTCTGCAGAATCAGCAAAATGAAGGCTTAGGCGAAAGTTTTTGGTTTTCAATGCAGAAGTTACTTGAACTCGGAGTTGATATCCAAGATTTTTAAGATCTTCTTCAACCTTTAATTCATATTTTTTGAGATCTACATGGTCCACAGCTTTTAATTTAGCTGTAATGGATTGAGCATAAGCTTCAAGCTTTGCCTTATCTTTCATCATATCTGCTTTTAGTGTTCCGTCCTCAACAATAGCTTTTAAGAAGTAAGCATCATAGTGACGATCATAAGAATCAAGTGTGTTGTTGAAGTTTCTAAATTTATTAACGAGTGCCTTCACCACTTCGAGCTCAAGTTTTTGTCCATCAATCTCAACTTCACATTCTGAAAGTGAACTTGAAACAAGATAAGACTCGAGTTCTCCACCATCTTTTAAGTAACGCTCATTTTTTCCTTTCTTATACTTATAGAGAGGTGGTTGAGCGATATAAAGATGTCCGCGCTCCACGATTTCTGGGAACTGACGGTAGAAAAGCGTGAGAAGTAGTGTACGAATGTGTGATCCATCCACGTCCGCATCTGTCATGATCACGATCTTGTAATAGCGAAGTCTTGATATATCAAAAGAATCTTTGCCAATACTCGTACCAATCGCTTGAACGAGCATTTTAATTTCATCGTTTGATAACATTTTATCGTAACGTGCTTTTTCGACGTTTAGAATTTTACCTTTAAGAGGTAAAACGGCTTGTGTACGGCGATCGCGGCCTTGCTTAGCTGATCCACCCGCTGAGTCACCCTCAACGATATAAATTTCACAAAGCTCAGGGTTTTTTTCCTGACAATCGGCCATTTTTCCTGGAAGACCAGAAAAATCTAAAGCTGTTTTACGACGAGTCAGTTCACGTGCCTTACGGGCTGCTTCACGAGCGGCGGCTGCATCGATTGATTTTTTAAGAATTGTTTTCCCAACATTTGGATTCTCTTCAAGGTAAATTTTGAATCGATCACCCACAAGTGAGTTCACAATCCCTTCAACTTCAGAGTTACCAAGTTTAGATTTTGTTTGTCCTTCAAACTGAGGGTTAGTCAATTTAACGGAAACAATCGCTGTTAATCCCTCACGCATATCATCGCCTGTGAGCGAAATTTTGATATTTTTGAGAAGATTATTATCTTTAGCGTAGTTATTTAAAACTCGAGTCAGAGCTGTTTTAAAACCAGAAACATGAACACCACCTTCAGGGGTATTAATGTTGTTGGCATAAGAAGTCATGGTTTCTGAGTAACCATCTGTCCATTGCATCGCGACTTCAACTTCATAATTATCTCGAGACTGAAAAAAGTAGATCGGATCCTTATGAATAGGTGTTTTAGCGCGGTTTAAGTATTGAACAAATTCTCCAAGACCACCTTCATAGTGAAAAGTTTCACCTTTGTCAGTACGTTCATCATGAATAGAGATTTTTAAACCTTTATTCAAAAACGCCATCTCGCGGAATCGGTTAGCGAGTGTATCGTAGTTATATTCAACAACTTCAAAAATTTCGTTATCAGATTTGAAAGTAACTGTTGTTCCTGTGTCTTTTGGATCACAATCACCAATCACTTTAAGAGGTTCTTTCGCTGCACCATGGGCGAATTCAAGACGATGAACTTTACCGTGCTTTTTAATTTCAAGGCGCACCCACTTTGATAGTGCATTCACAACTGAAGCACCTACACCGTGTAGACCACCAGAAACTTTATAAGCTCCGCCTTCCTCATTAAATTTCCCGCCAGCGTGAAGTTTCGTGTACACGATTTCAGCGGCAGAAATTTTTTCAGTCGGGTGGATATCCGTTGGAATTCCTCTTCCGTTATCTACAACGGTAAGAGAGTTATCAACATGAATAATAACTTTGATATCGGTACAATAACCGGCCAAAGCTTCATCGACGGCGTTGTCGACAATCTCATACACACAATGATGAAACCCGCGAAAACCGGTATCCCCAATGTACATCCCAGGTCTTTTTCTAACGGCTTCAAGGCCCTCTAGAATTTTAATCTGGTTAGCGTTGTATTCAGTGTTTACTTTCGAAATAGAATCAGGAGTTTGATTCATTCATAGGCTCCTATCCGTGGTTAATGAGTGTGCCGTGTTCAATTAAAAACTTTTTTGAATTGGTAATCGTTTCCAATTCTTTCCTAAAATTCTCATTGGCAGTCGTAATCAATACCTGGAAATGTTTTGTTTCCAAATATTGGATCAAATTTTTCCATCTCTGGCTATCCAATTCGCCTGAAACGTCGTCAATAAGGACTATAGGATAAGAGGTAAATTTATACCTAAAAAGCTCAATATAAGCAAATATAAGGCTTAGAAAGGCCATTTTTTGCTGACCCAAAGAACAGAATTCAAACGCGTTGAGTCCATCGAAACTAAAAACGTAGTCATCTCGGTGAATTCCAACCTTAGTAATCTGGGCTTTTATATCAGCTATTTCTTGATGACGATAAAAGTCAAAAATACGCTGAGCATCCCAATGAAGGAAAAGACTATCAAGTTGTAATTCTAACGTATGATCTTCCGAAAAAATTCCTTTGAAAGTTGGAGTAATAAACTCATTGAGGCCCTGTATGAATTCTACTCTTTTCTGAGTTATGAGTGCTGAATATTCTGCGATTTGCTCATCAATAGCGCGTAGTTGGTGAGAACAATTTTTTCCACCAATGCTAAGAATGGAATTTCTAAATCTCATAGCTTTTTGAAATCGTCCTGATATCTGTCGATACTCCTTATCCATGAGTGATATGTGTGAATCCATCCATTGCCGTCTAAAAGTTGAACTGGTGTGGAATGAGTAAGAGTCAAAAGGGTTTATAAAAACCGATGTAGACGGAGTTTTGGTTTTTTCGAATGTGTTATTAAGGTATCTTTCCTCTGACTCGTCAGTCATTCTCAACGAGTAAGAAGCCATTTCATCTTTATTTTCGAAGACCGATTGAATGACCAATTCAGGGTTTACACCCTCAATGTTAATCATTTGTGAATAGCTAGTATTTTTACGGAACGACTTTTTGTTTGTTAATAGATGAACGGCCTCTAAAAGGTTCGTTTTACCATTCCCATTTTGACCAAAAATGCAATTTATACCAGGTGCAAAATCAAAAACCTGCGTTTGCAAATTTCTGAAATTTTGGGCCTGTAATTTTTTAACTTTCCAACAATCCATCCACTAAAGTTTTAATGGCATGATGATGCCAAGGAATTCTGGAAGGTCATCAGCCTTGATAACAACTGGGCTTAGCTCATTATTGAATTCAAACGTTACATCCGTATCATTAAACACAGATAAACTATCAATAAGATATTTGGCGTTAAATCCAATTTCAGTGGCTTTTCCATCGTAACTGATGGGCAGCGTTTCGTTGGCCTGTCCAAGGGCAGGGTGGTTTGTAGAGATAGTTAGAAGCCCTGGAGCGATATTTAACTTAATCCCATTTGTTTTTTCGTTAGAAAGAATTTTAATTCTCTTAACTGCATTTAAAATGGCATTTTTATCAATATGAAATTTATTAGTCGTTTTTGAAGGTATAACTGTTTGGTATTTTGGGTATTCTCTCGCAATTAAGCGGATTGATAAGAAATATTCGTTCTTTGCATTAACAAACATGAACGAATCATCTAGAGAAATTGCAACATCTTCATCAGGGTAAGTGTCTGAGATTTTTTTAAGTTCTGAGATCCCTTTTCTTGGAACAATGACTCCATCAACCAAATATTTATTTTCACCGATAAATTCTTGAGTATCTAAAAGTGCCAACCGATGTCCGTCGATCGCTACAGATCTAAGTTTAGAATCAGTTAACTGGAAGAAAATACCATTTAGGTACAATCTCGTTTCATCAGTCGAAATGGCATGTGAAGTTTTATTTATGATATGAGCGATTTGATTTGTTTTAAGCCGAAATTCAGAGCTTTGATTTTGGAAATTTAGTTGTGGGAATTCATCTGCATTCGTGACCAACAGTGAATAATTGATGTTCTTACATGTTAAATTCAAAAGGTTGCTTCCATCAACATTAAGCACGACCTCATCATTCGGGAGTTCTCTTAAAATATCAGCTATGTTTTTACTGTTGATGCAAAAACTTCCTTCTTTTTCAATCTTGGCATTTAGGTAGATCTTGGCTGAAACTTCTAAATCTGTTGCAATAAGTTCTAGTCTTTGTCCCTGTGATCTTATTAAACAATTTGTAAGTATTGGCCTTGAATTCTTTTTATCAACAACTGATAGTACTTTATTAATAGCATCTCGAAGTAGGTTTGTTTGAATAGTGAGTTTCATAATTATTCCTTAAAAGCGGTTCAATGGTTTTAGCTTTTAGCTTTCGCTTTATCAAGAGCAGGGATTTTTGGGTTTCCACTTTCTTTCCCTGTGTATTTATATTTCTTTATATTCTTTAATACTATTAAGCTGGGATACTGTGGAAGAAAACTGACGTTTTTCGTAATTTGAGCCGGTTAGACATAATTTAGGCTTAAATTATCCACGATCTAAACCAAAAGCCATTTTTTTAATTTCGTATATCTTCATTTCTATCTGGATAGGTTTCTCATTTTCCACATAAACAAATTTTTAGATATCACGCATGCATAGAGTTAAAATGGAATTTTATTTTTACACTTCTGGTCATTGAATTTATCTATCCACATTTTTTTCACATTGTGGACAATTACAATGTTTATAAGAAGTTCTTAACATTTTGTTCTGTGGATTTGTGTTCTTGAGGGCAAAAAAAAAGCCCTGAGTTTCCTCAGGGCCACATGATATTTATTGTTTTAAGATCAGAGCTGTTTTTCAATATCTAGAACTTGTTGCGCCAAGATTGATTCTACTTTTATTCTATCTTTAATTGTGTTTACAGCGTGTAGTACCGTTGAGTGGTCACGGCCACCAAAATAGTTTCCATTCTCTTTTAAAGTAGGTTTTATCAGTTTATTGATGAGGAACATGGCGACTTGTCTAGGCAACGCGACTTCCTTGGTTTTGACTTTTCCACGAAGGTCACCCATTGGTACTTTATAGTAGTTACAGACAGTTTTAGCGATTGTTTCAATCGTTATGTGTTTTTGATTCTCTAGTTCTTCATTCAGATTGAGATGCTCTTTAGCCACTTCCAGATCAATATCGACTTTTAAGATTGAAGTTACTGCTCCTAATTTTATGAGGCATCCTTCAAGTTCTCGGATATTGCTTTTAACACATTTTGCGATCAGATTTACGACATCATCACTGAGATAGATGTCTTTCTCGATGGCTTTTTTCTTAAGTATTGCAATCCTTGTTTCGAAATCAGGCTGTTGAACTTCAACAGGTAATGATGAGGAAAGTCTTGTTCTAATTCTATCTTCTATTCCATCAATTTCTTTAGGTGGCTTGTCTGAGGTGAAAACGAGCTGTTTACCTCTCTCCATAAGCTCATTAAAAATATGAAAGAATTGTTCTTGTGTACCGGAACGATTTTTTAATTCGTGAATGTCGTCGATAATGAGTACATCAGTCTTTTCGACATATTTCTGGCGAAACTCAGGAGATTTATTTGTAATCGCATGAATCATTTCATTCATGAATTTATTGGCAGATGTCATACTTATTCTTGTGCTCGGCTTATTAATTAAGACGTAATTAGCAATTGCGTGCACAAGGTGGGTTTTTCCAAGACCAGAATTACCGTAAACATAGAGGGCCGGGTACGTTTTACCAGGGTCTTTAGCAACCGCCATGGCAAGAGCATGAGCAATATTATTTGAAGGACCCACAATAAAATTTTCGAAAGTTTTTTGGGTGTCAATTTGTGAAATTGCCAAGGGATGCATGTGCTCAATTACTTGAGAATCAACTGCCTTAATCAAATCATCCTTAGTGGGAGTTAACTCTTGGATAAAAAAAGTGTTATTTTTAACACTCTCGGATCTATTAGATGATTTTAACGTGTTGAGAATATTATTTTCATTAGAGCTGAGAGATGAGTTTGAACCCAAGACCTGAATTTCTAAGTTGTACTCTTTACCAAGAATTTCCATGAGCGCTTGCTTAATGGTGTCTAGATAATGGGTTTCTATCATTTTTTTTATAAAACTTGTCGTCACCACAAATTCAACGCTTTCCTGAGAAATAGCAGAAACTGTGAACGTATTGGCAAAATAGGCATGATATTTATTTGGATTGATAAGACTACGAATGTGCTCCAAAAGAGCTTCAGTGATGGTTTTTAACTCATCGGTTGAAAATTCGGGTGTTATTTTTGCTTGGGCAGGTGCCATGTTTTTTAGAGTTTGTTCTAAGACGATAGGCGAGACAGATGCAGCTTGCGCTTTATTTGATGGCAACGCATCATTTAGGTTCTCTAACTTTAAAAAATGATCAAAAGGAAACTTTTGTGTCATTGTTCCTACATATTTGGCTTTGGGTTTATTAAAAAGTTCGCTTGAATTAACATTGTCAGGTATGAAATACAATTATTGGCCTCTTACAAGACCTTACCGCGGCCTTATAATGACTAAATATTATTGACTCTGATGTAATTTTACCGTAGATAAATGTTTCCCAATTTTACCCAAGTACCTTTACGAGGAAGAACATATGAGTATGCAAAAAAGAACATGGCAACCAAAGAAAACGAAAAGACTTCGTGACCATGGTTTCCTTAAGAGAATGTCTACTGCTGGCGGTAAGAAAGTTATTAGCCGTCGTCGTGCTAAAGGTCGTAAGAGCCTAACAGTTTCAACTGGCACTAAGTAAGAGATGTCTGAGACTGCAGTTAAATGTTTACCAAAGTCTCTCAAGCTGACCCAAAAAAAACAATTTGAATATCTACGTGAGCAAAGCTCTCGAGGCTTTGCTC
>CANFNX010000101.1 GCA_947448495.1 Bacteriovoracaceae bacterium
ATATCGATTATTATAATTATGATCGTCCCCAGTGGAGCCTAAAAAGAAAAACCCCCGCCGAAGCGAGGGTTGAATTAGGTCTCGTTTATTAACTTGTCCGATTTAAAGGGCTCAGATCAGTTAGGGCTTTTTTTATTGGTCACTGACTTGACTGGATTGTGGCTTCACTTTAGTTTTGGCCTCAAGATTTGCCTTCGGATTCTGTCGACTTGCTGATTCTTTCATCCAAGGACATTCCGTCTTTGTCTCACCAGCAAAGGCCAAAGTTGAAGTTAAAGCTAATAAGATTAAAAATTTCATAAATTCCCCCTCGAGAATGTTTAAACCTATATATTCAATTGTCATGCCAATCGAGAGAACTCTAAGTAGAAGGAATATCGAAGAGGTAAGAAAGATGGATGTATAGTTTTCAGACGGTGACTAATTTTTTGACAAAAAAGGGAGCTCATCATGAACTCCCTGGATAAAATTATATTAAATATCAGAAACACCAGCAGATTTAGATTTCACTTTCTTACTAGATGAGTTTTTTAAATTCTCTTTGGTATTAGTTCTTTGGTTTGATTGGGCCATCATCGGGCAATCTGTTTCAGTTTGTCCCTCAGCATACGCTAGGCCAGTAAAAAATGAAGTCACTAGAAATACTAAAAATAAATGTTTCATAAGATCCCCCTCTGTAGATGCAGTTGCTATATTATTTGCAAATCAGTTGCCAGAGTTGGCATAGTCTAACCCTCTCAAATCTCGAATTGTAGGTATCAAAAAATTATACGGTTTGGATTTAGTGTCTAAATATTAGACAGCGCCGAAAAAAAAAGCCCTCTCCTAAGGAGAGGGCTATCATTATTCCACATGATAAAACGATATTTACTCGCTAACGGCTTTTGAACCATGGGCCTTGGCCTGTTCAACCTTCTTAGGTGTCATTTCCCGCTTCTCAGCTTTACGGCTGACTCCTGGGCATAAAGGGATGTCTGATTTACAGAGACCTGTATGGCAACAATCAATATTTGGAGAAGACTTTTCACCTTGGGCCATGACGGAAAGTGAAAAGAGAGTAGACAAGATTGCGATCGTAAAATATTTCATAAAAACCCCCGAATTATAAGTTCAAATTAACGCCAGCTGGCTTAACAATCGATAGTAAATTTTGGAAAGCTTGAGTGACCTGTAAGGCCATCTTATGACCAGCACTTGATTCGACCTTTTTTATTTCACCATAATTATCATAGGCTACATTAATTTTTCCAATTTGCTCCATCTCTATCTCAACCGGTTTGCCAAGGGCATTGTATTTAAATGCCAAGACTCTTTTTTGAGTTGCAGACTCTTGATCAACCATTTTAGAAATTTTTCCTTTTGTATCATAAATCAAAAAGACAACTTTCCCAGCATTGTTAGAGGCTTTGACAAGATTGCCTTTTGCATCGTATTCAAATTGGGTTGTGCCTTCATTATTCACAACTTTTTTAATCTTATTAATAGCATCGTCATATTCAATATTAACAAAATCACCCTTTGAAGATGTTTTCTTCACGAGTAAACCATTCTGATTATACTCAAAGTTGGTAATGTGAGTTCCACGAGCAATTTTACTTGGAAGTGAGTTATCGTTATAGATAGTTTCCGTTTTGATACCATTGATATCTGTCAAAACTCGATAAGTGTATTGTGCACCATCTGGTTTTGACTTAATTTCATATTCATAACGATTGGCCACAGGTTTACCATCGAAGCCCGGTTTCGTGACCACTGTCCAATAATGATTCTCTGGATTTTTTGGATTCGCACCATACTGATACTTGGTCACTTCACCATTACGATCAGCAACTTCAGAAACAAAAAAAGTCTGTGGATCATAACTAATACCCAATTTTGTCTTATCAGCATAACTGATGCCAGTTAGGTTGTGAGACTTATCATAGCTGTACTCATAAGAGTTATCTGCAACATCTTTTGAATAGGTAAGATCCTCATCTTGATACTTATAGGCAGATTTTTTTTCACCTGAAGACCAGATTTCTTTTACTAATCCATCTGGATACCAAGAGAAGAAAATCTGTTTGGCTTGAGAGTCTTTAATGGATTCAAGCTGGCCATTTTTGTAAGTGAAACCGACGAAATATCCCGACTTGTCAGAAATCTTTGTAATTTGCCCCTGCATATTGAAGAAGTCTTGGCGGCCATCAGAATTATCGCGCTTATAACCATCTTTTGTCACAGTAACAGTCTGCGGTCCGAGATCAAATGAGTAGAGGACAGTTCCAGGTGCAACTGAGGATTGGACACCGAAGTTTATAGCGTAAGTATGACGAAGTTCTGCATTATTCGCCAATTTTTGAATCAGATCATTGGCCGATTTTTCTGTTAAAGAAGTCTTTTTCTTCATTTCGTTGACGATTTTTGTCGCCGCAACCACTGGATCAATCGCCGTCTTAGGTGTAAAGCGAGTTTTAGCACCAACTCCGTGCTCGTGAATCACCACTGAACCGTCTGCAGAAGCTTCAAGACGAGTCTCAAATTCACTTCCCCAACCAAAACCAAACCATCCAACTTCAGTCGCTTTGGAATTATAAGTTCTTGTGATTTCAAGCTTCTTACCACCGCCAGGAACAACAATATCAGTATAAGAAATATAGAAATTTCCGTTTTTAAGATTCACGCCAGCAAAACTATAAGCACTCATCAACAACAGCGTCAGCATCAGTAACATTGACTTAAGTAATTTCATAAATCCGCCTTCTCACTTCTTTAGTTTTATTCAGTTCTCTATCGGTAAAAAAATGCCTAAACTTTAATATCAACGATCTTTAAAATAACCCATAATCCTAGTCCCACCATGCCACAAATGATTAAAAAAGCGACGATTCCAAGAACAGTTCCAAACAATAAAGGAAAATAATCAGGGTCTCCGCTTCCAAACATTACGATCATGGCAAATGGCATGCACCCGATGATGTAAGCTTGCATTTTTCCGGAGGCCACATAGGTATCAATTTTTAATTGGAGCCGAACACGCTCGCGAATAACAATCGTAATAGTGTCAAAAACTTCGGCAAGATTACCACCAGTTTCGCGTAAAATATTGACACTGGTGACGAACATCTCATTGTCTTCTGTATAAACTCTTTTCTTCAAATTTTCCAAGGCTTCATCGAGAGGGACACCAATTTTGGCCTGCTGAAGGACAAGATTAAATTCCTGGCTCACTGGTGGGGGAAGTTCATCCACCACCATACCAATTGCCTGCGGCATTGTCAGTCCTGCTCGAATTCCATTCGCAAGTAAGTTGAGAGCATCTACCATTTGCAACTGATATTTTTTTATTCTTCTGACTTCAAAATAATCAACGAGCGGACGTGGCAATTTCCATCCAGCGATGGCGGCAGCAATCCCACCGACAGTGGCCAAGGTCATATTGGCAAATAAGGCCAGCATACAAAAAATCAAAATCCCTGATCCAAAAGAAAGTATCAATAAAGCCCAAGTTAATTTTTGAGGATCAACTTCAATAAATAGAATTTCAAATTTTTTTAAAATATAGTCTCGAGTCCCAGATGTTTGATTATCGATCCAGGAAAAAATCTTAATACTATTTACATAGCAAAAAATAAAAAAACCTACTCCGATGACAAGAACAACTCCATTTTTGCCAAGAATATCGAGCATGAAATCTGTTTCACGTTTAGGCCTAGGATCCTCTGCAAAAGCAGACAAACTTAGGATAAAAAAAAGAAGTCGATAAAAAAGATTCGATATCATTGATTATTAAATAGTCCTCTCGGAATTTTGTAGCCCTTCTGCTCCAACTTCTCGATGAATTTCGGGATGAATCCTGTTGCCATGAATTTCCCGATAATTTTTCCGTCTTTTCCCATACCTTCTTGCTTAAAAACAAAAATATCTTGAAGTGTTACAACCTCGCCCTGCATTCCTCCAATCTCGGTAATGTAGAGAACTTTACGAGACCCATCATCCAAACGTGATTGCTGAACAATCATATGTACAGCCGAGGCAATCATTTCTTTAATCGCCTTCTGAGGAAGACCTGCTCCTGCATACTGGACAAGTGTTTCAAGTCGCGAAATCGCATCACGAGGTGTATTCGAGTGAACTGTGGTCATAGAGCCATCATGACCAGTATTCATGGCCTGTAACATATCGAGTGTTTCTCCTCCCCGACACTCACCCACCACAATCCGATCTGGTCTCATTCGAAGAGTTTGTTTCACTAAGCAGCGAATATCAATTTCTCCATCCCCTTCAAGTGAGGGAGGACGAGTTTCCAAACGGACAACGTGATCTTGAGGAAAGTTCAATTCCGCAGAGTCTTCACAAGTAATGATTCGTTCATTGGATTGAATAAATCCACCCAACATATTAATGAGTGTGGTTTTACCTGAACCGGTACCACCTGAGACCACCATGTTTCGATGGGCCTCAACGGATATCCTCAAAAAATCTGCCATGCCTTCAGTCATCGATCCAAATTTAACAAGATCTTTATAATCCAATCTTTTATCTGGAAATTTTCGAATGGTGATGACACATCCATCAATGGCACAGGGAGGGATAATGGCATGAACGCGAGATCCATCGGCCAAGCGAGCATCCACATAGGGCGTTTTTTCGTCAATTCTTCTTCCGATAGGTGCTACGATACGTTCAATAACGTTCATGACCTGACGGTCATTTGTAAAAGTCACTTCGGATTTTCGAACTTTACCTTTTTGTTCAAAATATATCTTTTTCGGGCCGACCACCATGATCTCCGAGATCGACTTATCGGCAAGCATATCTTCTAGTGGCCCTAGACCCAAGGCTTCATCTAAAATTTCTTTGACAATTTTGTTCATGTCTTCACGAGTTGCAAGAACCGTCTTGGTATCTTCTTTGCCTAGAAGCTCAACGACCATTTTTTTCGTTTGTTCACGTAAAATAATTTTTGCTTTAGGATCGTTATCGTCTTGTTTTTTTAGATCCATTTCTTCAACAAGAGCTTTGTGAATACGACTTTTCAGCTCGGTCCACATATCCTTCTTTTTTTCATCTGAAGGTCCTTCTTTGCCTTGTGTTCCAGCGGTCCCCGCACCTTCTTGAGGCTTGGATAGTTTTTCAAGGGTTTTCAGAACATTCTTTTGAATAAGTTTACGAACACAATCCGTAATCCCTGATGAAAAAGGCCCTTTTCCACCAACCATAACTGGAATGGAACGAGAAAGTGCGGCAATACAGTTTGCATCATCACGAGCAATAGCATGAAAGACAGGTTTTCCAATCTGAGTTCCAATCACCTCTGGGCTAACTGGATGTCCCTGAACCGCTTGATTCACCAAAATTTGAAGCATATCTTTGGGAAAGAGCATCGTCACAAGATCACTATACATACGCTTACATTGATTCACCGCTAGGAGATCTGGTGAAACAACGATGAAAATTAGCGTCGAAAACTCCAGGGCCTTAAGTGTGAGTGGCGTGAGCTCACTTCCACCATCAATAATCGTAACGGGATAAATATTTGTCACGGCCTTAAGAACTTTCCCGAGCGCTTCCTCATTGACCTGAGAAGCTGCAACTGGTTCGGAAGGCATACCAATATAAGACACACCATTTTTATGATCAGTCGTAAAAAGTTGTATCGAACGAGGGTCAATGGCTCCTGAAAAATCAGCTAATTCTTTTAGATTTTTTTTCGATTTTAAGCCGGTAATTATATTTTGATCTCCACAGGCACGTTGATCAAAATCTAGTAATAATGTTTTCTGTCGGATTTCAGCAGCGTAAGCAAAGGCTAAATTGGCAGCGACTTGAGATTTCCCAACGCCACCTTTTCCACCAATAATTGTAATAATATTTCCCGCCATATTACTCTCTTCTCCTGAATTTTTTGCGAATCTCCTCGGTACCAGCAGATGCAGACTCAATAATTTCAGGTGTCACGAACATTACAAACTGAGTTTTGGTGGTGGTATAATTTTTTGAACGCAAAAGTCTAAACAGGGGTGTTGCGGGCACAGTTCCAGATGCACTGGTATTAGAGGCGGTTGTAGGGGCCGGATCCGTTTTATCATAATCAGTGACAGATTGGTTTTGAACTACGCCCCCAATCGCCGATGATTCTTTAGACTTTACAACAAGATTGGTGGTCACATTATTTTTTGTCACCACACTTGCATCTGCGCCCACTTGAACGCTGACACTAAAACTTAATCCGCTTAGTTCTACTTTTTCTTGTTCCTGAATAATAGGAGTCACTGTTAAATCAAGTCCTACTGTGGCCTGCATTCCTCGACTAAATTCTCCACCGCCAATCACATACGGAGTTGTGGTGGTTTTATTTATTTTCGCATTTTGATTATCCTTGGTGATCACCATACCCGATTGAATAATACGTGCATAGCCAGCACTCTTCGCAGCATTCAACTTAGGAAACAAGTTTGAAATAGTGGCACTGAGTGTTCCCTGAGATGTTGATGTCACCGTCCCTTGTGCTGTTTGACCAAAACGGATCGAACTTCCATCGGCTCCCATTAATGGCGCCCATTTAAAAGCAAAGACACGTCCATAATTTTTTGCAAGTTCTACAAACTGCGCTGTGACCTTGACGAGTTTGACAGGAGGAGGAGCATCTTTTTTTTCATTTATGTCAATTTGAAAAAAATATTGTGGAAGATCGGCTTGTGCATAACGGTCATCTTTAGATGAAAGTGTTTGAATTTTTGGAGGGAGATAGGTCTTCACGATGTTTTCGGCCAAGTCTTTTTTCGCCTTAGAGCTCACTATACCTTCCGCCCAAAAAATCTTATTCACAATTTTTACCGTGACATCTTTGAGTTGGTTTTTTGCTAACTCATCATTCATTTTTCTTGCGATAACTCTTTGTGTTTGAGGACTAAGCTCTACAATAGTCAAAACTTCCGGGTAACTCGCAAGAACTTTTGAAATGCGGCCAATATCATCTGGCACAACAATTTCTCCACCCACGTAGACTTTGCCACCCTTGATGCCAATATCCAACCCTTCGATATCCCCAATCAATTCACGTAATTCAGATACCGTTTGAGATTTTCCTGAGGCCGTTACGGCCACAGTGTACTTTAATCGGACGTCCCCGAGATTATCTCTGATAAGGATTGTCGTCTTGCCTGGCTTAAGACCTTTGACAATCATTTCACGCTTCGTAGGGACAAGGAGAAGTTTTAATAGCGCCTCATTACCAATGGTCATCTTAGGATTAAAATCAAAATCTATTTTTTCGATGACATCAATTCCCATCGCCACTTCTAATTCTTTCTCAACCACCGGTAAGGGACCAGATGATGGGGCAGAAGTATCTTGAGAAAAAACATTCCCTGCACCAATGACCATGCAAATAAGAAAAAAAAGTATTCTATTTACCACCGGTTGGTGCTCCCCTGCGTGTTCCTTGAGCGGACTGTTCTGCAAAATAGGTTTTTGCTTCAGCCGCATCTTCACCCAAAACATCAAATAGCCTTGTGGCTTTTATACGTTCTATGTTTTTGTCATCATTATTTCTAAGAGAAAGATAAATACCGTTTCCGGCCGACATCATAAAGACCATGTTCTGCACCTCGAAAGGAGTCAGCTCAAGTGTGATTGTATTGTAGTTGGTATAGTTGTTGAGCTTTACCTGCGAGGTTTCATTTTCACTGCGTACGTTCACAAGTGGCACTGTATTGGTCACAAAAAGTCCCGTAGAGAGAACGAGTACATCTTGAAGAACGGTCTTAACTTTAAGTTTTTCTTTTTTACCAGAGGCATAATCAACGAGCGCAAGAACATCCACTCGGTCACCTGGTTTTAAAAGTCGGCTTACAGATTGCCCCTCAGTAACTTGAATGGAAAGCGCTCGCTTCCCAATTGAAATTTGTCTTGAGAGTCCTGATTGAGATCCAGGGTAAGTGACTCGAGGAGCAGTAATTTGTTCGCCAGCTTTGATAGGTACAGCTGCGATGGTATTATACAACTCTTCTACGCTCTTAAAGTGTCCTGGCATTTGAAATGATTTTGGGATATTTTTCAGAGTGATTTTTCGATCATCAATAATTTCTAATTCCTTGATGTCCTCTTTAGCGACCACGACAGGTGTCGAATCTCCATACTCGCTTATAAGTTCTGTCTCACGGCTTGAAATGTAAGATAAGACCATCATCACGGCGAGTAACGCTAAGATAAGTGAGGTGGTAAAGGCCTTTGTATTCATAGTTCTTCCTAAACCTAGAATGGATTTTCGATAGTTTAAGTATAGCAGAATTTTAATGGGCTAAAGCAAAAAAGGATTTCTTTACCTATTGGGTAATCAAGCAAGATGAATCAGAGGTTGTCGTCTGGAATGGTCTATTGAAGTAGTCAGGCAAAAGAGCAAAATCTTTATTACCAAGGTTCTCGTAGGTTCCCCCGCAAACGCCGTAAACGGTCTCAACGCGAATAAACATGGTTGAAGGATTTGTGTATTTGTCTTCACACTTATCATCTTGGTTTGCACTCAAGGGAATGGTGAGCTGATAACAGGGGGCGACTGGTTTGTTACCATCAAAACGGTCTCTCCACCCGATGAAAAACATACCGAATGTCTGCCAACCGTTTTCGACTGCCCCAGTGGGTTTTGGAATAGTCGAGTTGTTTTGAAGCCTATAGTAAAAATAGCTACGAGTAAATTTTTGCTGGTTAATAGATCCATTAATCGCATTCGCAAATCCCGAGATCATGGAATAGAACACAAACATCAATGGTAAAAATATAATGAGCTCTACTAGGGCCTGCCCCTTCTGGTTCTTACTCATCGTTAACAACCATCATCGTAAATGGTGTAGTCAACGGGCGAGTTGTCTGGGCAATCAGTTCCGAACATGGCAAAACAGGTTCTTTGGACGCAAACACCGCGAGTAGGTTCTCTACCAAGATAGGATTCACTAATTAATTCTAATTTTTTTTGGCCAGTAATTTTTCCAATAAGATCAATTCTTTTCTCAAATTTGGTATAAACGCCCACCATCAGATACTCATCGGCACTTAATGATTCTTGCTTGGCCGCACTACTTACAGCGAAGCCCGAAGGATTAATACCAAGAACATTAAGAGAATAATTATTAAAGGTTGTTTTGGCCTTGGTTGAGGCCATCGCAATTGTGTCCCCAGGTCCCATCGTATTAAAAGTTGAGCTATGAGTAAGAAAAACTCGACTGGCCATAAAAGTCGCGTAATGGGCCACATAACCACTGACATAATTTATAGAAACATTAAAAACCATCAAAATAAAACTGACGGCAAAAACAAAACAAAAAAGAAATTCGATGGTCGATTGACCTGACTGTTGTTTTTTCATTGTGGATACGGGTCATACGGTCCAAAGAACCGCGAGGTGGATAGAGCTTGATTATAATACGAAGGATGACTTGAAGCCGAGGAATATGGAGCCGATGTCGGTGAGGGTCTGTTTCCCCTTAAGTAGGCATGCCGATACCCCCACTCCGTTTGTTCCTTAAATGCGGTTCCAACCGAACCGTTCTCTCCAAAAAAACTTTTAAAAGTTGCACTTTTATAAAAGGTCATAACTAAAGACACTGAAACGACCAGTAACAGAATATATTCAACAACAGTTTGACCTGATTCTTTATTTACTTCCAAACTTCACTCCCAAACATTAGCCACGCCAGCAAGATCACTGGGGCATAACTAAACCGAGAGCGAATGGATGAAACAATTCCTCTCCAGTAGGTACTTAAAGCATAGGCTTTAATCACTCTAAAGTCCCTTGCAATTTTAAAGCTCAACATCACAAATCCGACTGTCAAAGTCGAATAAAGTAATTTTTCAAACATGAGAAGGTGAAACCCTGATGGAATCATCAGAAAAAACGACGCCAGAAACTTACTATCGCCGGCCCCCATAATGCCCACCCAAAAGAGCCCAAAGCCTATGACTAAAAATCCTATCGGAAAGAAAAAAGTACTCATTGTTAAAGAATAGGTGATGGGGTCGAGGAAATAAAAAATCATAAAAATGGCAACATGAACGAGAAACCACCAGTTAGAAATTTTTTTAATGCGAATATCAATCCAAGACACACACAAGAGTTCGCTGAGGATAAGTGCTAAGACCCATCCTTTCATGGAGTGCCCTCATAACCATTCACATAGCCGGCAAAAAAGCATCTGTTGGGACAAACCCCGACGGTCAAGTTAGTCGATAAGGTATGACCCACTCCACCCATGGTGCTTTTAAAAAAATTTGTAAAAAGATTGGTAGTTTTGAATCCGAGAACGACAGCAAACGCAAGAATAAAAATGTACTCGACAGTAGCCTGTCCAAGTTGATTAGCCTTCATCCATCCAATACTAACATGTTCAAACTCCTAGGCAAGCACAGAAGCGATTGCCTAGGATATCAAATATGACTACATGCCAGTGATATCAGAGTTAACTTTTTTCATGACGTTACCAAGCACACCACCGTTAGGATCACCATCTTTACCAAGAAGTGCTTCAGTAATTTTTGCCTTAAACTTGATCACAATTGCCGCTGCAACTGCCACCAGCAAAATGTACTCCGTGGATGTTTGCCCACTTTCATCTTTAAAGTAAGCAATGAGTTTTTGCTTCATATTCCCCCCTTAAGGACACAAAGGCTTTATCGTCTTAATCAGTTAAAAACTTTAATTTAAAAAAACACATTTCAGTCATTATAACATGACGCACAACCCGAACCGTTAATTTTTCCATTTACATCCATAACCATTTGAATCCAAAGGGCTCGACAAACCTTAAGCTGCCACAAATTGTTGAAACTTGCCTATGAACAGAAAGGCCAAAATGGGATATAATACAAATGGGTCCGGGACGAAGCCATAAAGTTTCGCCCCTACGATTTTATTTTCGGGAGCGGTCCCTGGTCACGGTGTGCAAGCTTGCCTGGTCTAGTATTAGACCAGAATGTGAGAAGCCTAAAGTGATTACTAATTGCGCCCACCTAGTTTTCTAGGGGCGCGAAACCGTTTTAAGCCTTTTCCCGGACCTTTTTCAATTCTCTTCACATTTCTCCTGTGAAATAAATACCTTGACGTTATAAGTCCAAACTCAAACAATTAATTTATGGAATTTATTAACGTTAATGATTATCAAAATGTTTCTTGGATTGAATCTCTAGCACTTGATGAAGTGAATATGGAAGAATCGGGTATCATCCGCTTCAACGATCACCTCAATACCCAAGCGCTACTTGAAGAATCTTCTCTCAATTTTGTTAATAAACTTAAAGATCGTTTTGAATTCTATATCGCTCTCTTTAATCAATATCGAAGCAATCGTGATAACTCTCGTGCCATTAAAGTCTTTCGTATTTCAAATACAGTGAATGATTTTATTCTTTTCAGAAATTCATTAAAACTGATTGTGGCCCGACGTTCCCCAGATGTTATCAGCATCGGCTTCTTATCAAATAATGGTGGACTCTTTGCCGCTCGTTTGGCGAATGAAAATCAATCTGTTAGTGCTATTCATGAGATCAAAGCCCACGTTGGTCCCTTCAATAACATTTCTTGGCGTTTTCAAGGTGAGCCTGTGGAAATCGAACCACTGGTAAAATACTATC
>CANFNX010000102.1 GCA_947448495.1 Bacteriovoracaceae bacterium
CCTAATGGGGGCTCACGCGCGACTTTCGAGGCCCGCGGGTATACCTCTTGGGATTTAACGTCTCCGATTTTTATTAAAGAAGCGGCCAATGGAAAAACGCTCGTAATACCTACTGCGTTCGTTTCTTATCATGGTGAAGCTCTTGATACTAAAACTCCACTCTTAAGATCGGATCTTAAGATTAATGAAGTCATGACGAATTTTTGTCATCTCATTGGCATGCATGATGTGAGTAAAGTGATCACGACTTGTGGAGCTGAACAAGAGTACTTTCTCATTGATAAGTCTTTCTATTTTGGTCGTCAGGATCTCGTGATGACAGGTCGGGCATTGATCGGTTCATTAACCTCTCGGAACCAACAGCTTGAAGATCATTATTTTGGTTTGATTGAGGACCGGGTTCTTGCTTACATGCAGGAAGTAGAGATTGAACTTTATAAAATGGGAATCCCTGCTAAAACTCGTCACAATGAAGTTGCTCCAGGGCAATTTGAGCTTGCTCCGATTTTTAAAGATGCCAATACAGCTGCTGATAACAATCAAATCGTGATGACTGTATTGCGTACAGTTGCTCTTAAGCATGACTTTGTTTGTCTTCTCCATGAAAAACCATTCGCTGGCGTAAACGGTTCAGGAAAGCATTTGAACTGGTCCATGTCGACAGATACTGGAGTGAATCTTCTTGAACCAGGTCATAATCCACATGAAAACTTCCGCTTTCTCGCTGTCGTTGCAACAGTCGTTGAAGCTGTTTATCGACACGCAGATGTGATTCGGATGGGAATTGCTTCTCATGGTAACGATCACCGCTTGGGCGCGAATGAAGCTCCTCCTTCTATCATGTCTGTTTTCTTAGGCGACACTCTCACAAAAATTTTAGAGTCGATGGCCTCTTCGGCGACTTATGTGGCCAGTGCTCGTCAGACTCTTGATCTTGGGACTCGTCAGCTTGCTGATATCTTCAAAGACAACACAGACCGTAACCGCACTTCACCATTCGCTTTCACTGGAAATAAATTTGAGTTTCGTGCTTGCGGTTCTTCTGCTTCAATTGGTTACCCATTATCGATTTTAAATGCTTGTATCGTTGATATTTTTGAAGAGACAAATAAAGTGATTCAAGATGAGTTGGCCAAAGGCAAAACTGTTGATGAAGCTCTCATGGCCGTCATTGTGAAGTGGTACTCAAATGCTCGACCTGTTGTTTTTAACGGAGATGGTTACTCGCAGGAATGGGTGAAAGAAGCCGCTCGTCGTGGTCTGGGAAATTTCAGAACGACTCCGGAAGCTATAGCTATCCTTAAAGATATTAAAAAAACCAATGTCCTTATGAGAACTGGAGTCTTTAGAGAGTCTGAAATTAGCACTCGCTATAATGTAATGCTCGAGCGCTATATCAAGTGTCGCCAGATTGAGCTTAAAACCCTTCAACAAATGGTCAATAAGCAGGTCATTCCAACTGCTATTGAGTATAAGTCTTTGCTCGCTCAAACTGTGAAAATGCATAAGGAGGCCGGAGCCGACAGTTCGGTTGAGCTTGAAATTCTTAAGCAATTATCGGACCTCACCAGAAACCTTCATGATCAAACAAACCAATTGATGGCATCTTTTGATGATGCCCATCATAAGCTGGATGAAGAAACTTTCTCTAAAAAAATTGCCAGTGATTTAATGCCGACTTCTTTTAAAGTTGCTGATTTGTGTAATCAAATTGAAGAAATGGTTCCAGATGAAAAATGGCCTGTTCCAAAATTTTTCGATATGCTCTTTATTCGCTAATAAAAAAGCCCCGAAAGGGGCTTTTTTATTTGAGGCATCTCTGGAGAACGTCCTCAAAACGTTTCATATAGAGTTTTTTCAGATCTTCGTGTTTAAGAAGTTTTGGTAGACGATAATTCTTTAATTGCCCCTGAGTTTGGATCCATTGGAAAAAATCCTCAGAGTTTTTTGCGTTAAAGCTCGCCTCTTGAATAAAGGCGTACAGGTCTTCCCGAGATGTTGGATTAAGTAAAATCATCTCATGTAGTAGCCAACTGGACAAAGCACTGAAATTATCTTTGGTCTTCGCCTCAATAGTCTCTCGATGGAGTTCAAGATCTCTCACGGTTGAAGTCATTCTTCGAATTGAGTAGGTGATTAATCCAAAATGATCCGGCAGATACATTCTTTCGTTAGAAGAGTGGGAAATATCACGCTCATGCCAAAGGACTTCATTTTGGAGTGCAATCTCAAAATGGGAGCGGATTATTCGAGCTAAACCTGTGATATTTTCTGAACTAATAGGGTTCTTTTTATGAGGCATCGTAGAGGACCCTTTTTGGCCTTTTTTGAAACCCTCTTTAAGTTCTGCGATATCTGAATGATGAAGCAGTCTAAATTCAACGGCCATCCGCTCAAGAGTCGTGGCGAGCAAGGCTCCCTGAGAAATGATTTTTGCCAAATGATCTCTCGGTATAACCTGGGTTGAGACTTTTTCTGCTTTTAGGCCCAACTCATTTAGAGCAAGTGTTTCAATTTCGGTATCGAGAATTGTGTAATTCCCTACGGCCCCTGAAAGTTGGCCGGTAATTTCTGTCTCAAGCATCTTTTCATAATCATCGAGGCGACGCTTCAGTTCTTGGTGAAATGAAAGAAACTTTTGGGCAAATATCATGGGCTCGGCGTACATACCGTGAGAGCGTCCAATGGTCAGAAGGTCCTTAGTCTTATGAATTTGTTCCTCGAGAGTTTTTAAAAGATGATGCATCTCTTGGATAATGAGCTGAACTGAGGACTTGATTTGAAGATTAAGTGCCGTATCTAAAATATCTGAAGAGGTGACACCGAAATGAAAAAAACGGGCCACTCTGGAATCGACTTGCTCAGTGATACTCGAACAAAAAGCAATGACATCATGACGAGTGATTTCTTCAATCTCCTGGATGCGAGCTGGATTGACCTGAACGCCCTCAAAGGCGAGGTTTGTTCCTACAGGAATTTTGTGTTTTTTTTCCAGGGCCTTCATTAGAGCAAGTTCCACTTTCAAAAATGTTTCAAAACGAGTTTGATCACTCCAAAGGGATGAAATATCTTTGACTTCATAACGTGGAATCATAAGGCCTCTCTTTTATCTAACTTTAGATTCTCATTTTCAGTGGCAAAAATCATGGCTATTTCTTATATTGCGCAACTCGTTATTCGATTTTTAACTGACATTATCTTATGGAGTAGGGAGAATTTTGCTATGAAAAATCAAAATCGCTCTGAATGGAACCTTAATACACTTCTGAATCATCCCAAGCGGATTATTCCACGGGCCGACAATCCTTCCTTGCTTGCACCTATCTATCAATCGGTGAAATTTGTTGTTTCTTCGGAGGTCGGTTACGGTGAACAATTTATTTATGGTCGGGTGGGCAATCCTACGGTCCGCCAACTTGAGGGCCTTCTTTCAGATATTCAAAAGAAAGAGGATTGTATCGTCCTTAGTTCAGGTCTAGCCGCTATTACGGGGATGCTCCTTGGTCTTTTAAAGAGTGGCGATCATGTCATTACTTTCAGAGAGCTTTATAAACCTGGGCGCATCTTTATACGAGAGACACTACCAAAATTTGGCATTCAATCAAGTATTTTGAAGTTACATGATCTAGACGCTCTTGAGAAAAGTATCATACCTGGAAAAACGAAGCTGATTCATTTTGAGAGTCCTACGAATCCAAATTTAGACATCGCAGACATTGAAGGTATTATTAAAATTGCTCGTAAACACCAGATCCTCGTGAGTATGGATGGGACTTTCGCAGGACTTCACCAGCACACGGAATTTGATATAGATCTGATGGTTCAAAGTCTCACTAAATATGGCAACGGGCATGGTGATGTCTTGGCGGGCTCCATTGCTGGTAAAAAAAATCTCATCGGCCAAATTCGTCAAATGACGATTAATCTTGGTGCAAGTCTTGACCCACATGCTGCCTTTCTGGTTGAACGGGGTCTTAAAACATATAAACTCAGAATCGAAAAACATGTAAAGAATGCAGCTGAAGTCGCTGATTTTCTAGCTCAGCACCCAAAAATTCAAAAGGTCTTTTACCCTGGATTATCTTCTCACAAAGGTTATGAGCTTGCTCATAAGCAGATGAATGATATGGGAAGTGTCGTATCATTTGTGATTGATCCGAGTTGTGGAATCACTGCTGATCAGTTTGCCCATAAATTAAAATTAATTCAATTTGCCGTAAGTTTGGGGGCCACTGAAAGTATTATCTGTCCGACTCATTATTTCTTTGGTGATGATCTCAGTCCAATTGATAAGGCGGACTTGGGGATAGGACCTTTTTCATTGAGGCTTTCTGTTGGACTAGAGGATGCTGAGGATCTGATACAGGATTTAAAAGATGCTCTGGAGGCTTAAGCTGCAAGGGATTCTAGGTCTAAGTCTTCTTGAAGATCTCTTACCAGCTGAACCAGGTCATAAATTTCTCTAATCTCTTTGAAATTGATCACTTCTCCAATGAGTTTTGGTTCGAAGTGATTTTTTGATGATTGAATACCAATATAGAGCTTATTTCCACGAATACTTATTTCAATCTGTTCACGATACTTGGATTTAAAGGTGGTTAAATTTTCTAAAACAGTAGGTTTTAAGAGGACTCGAGATTTTATCTGGTCATTTGAGTAGACAACAAATTTTTTTTCAAAATTAACACTCTCAAGTTGGACTAATTCATATCCGGGATGGTGAGCCTTTTTTTGAAGAAAGCGACCCAGATTTCTTCCCAAGAGACTTTCGGCTTGGTCATGGAGGATGAGGGTGTTTTGCTTTAAATCGACATCAAGAGAAAAGGCGTAGAAGAGTCCTTTGAAAACGGTCGTGACATGTTTTCTGCCTTTGGAATCCTTTCTCTCATGGAGAGCGTGAATCTCTGAAAACTCAACCTTAATATTTCCAATCTTGCCCATGACCGAGTCTTCACCATTAAAGATATTGAAGTCTTGAGTCACAAGGTTACTATCGCGAAATAATTCGGAACTTATTTTCCCATCTGGATTGTAAATACAATCTTTAATCAGAACACCGAATAAATCCCTGATCACTTCGGATTTAAAGCGCTGGCGATAGCCAGAGGCAATAAATTTCTGACCAAGTACCGCTATCGCCAGTCCGGCAGGGAGAATCCCCTTGATAACGAATTCGATGTCATTCGATCGAACTAAGTACTTCTGAGCAAAGTAAATGGTGAAGAAAATTACGAAGGTATGGAAAAGACAGAGATTGCGTAAAACTATCTTACGATCAGCTTCAAGTTTTAAAAGTTTGGGTTTAATTTTTCGCTGAAAGAAGGTTTTGACCTCTTCCTTCGTAACGAGATCTCTATCCCTCAAGAAACTTTCCCATCAAAAAGATTTTGAACGTTCACATTCTTCCTTTCAGTTTCTGGAATATTAAAGACTTCTTTTCTTTTTAGTCTCATAAAGCCAGAGATAATATTCGTGGGAAACATTTCAATAGCATTATTGAAATCAGTCACTGCAGCATTGTAAAAACGTCTTGAAGCGGCGATATTTTGTTCAATCTCGTAGAGCGTTCTTTGGAGTTCTTGAAAATTGGCACTCGATTTCAAATCTGGATATTGCTCAACTTGAACCATAATCCCAGAGAGGGACTTGGAGATTTCTTTATTAAGCTCTTGTTTATCTTCCATAGAAATATTTTTTTTCATCACTTGGGAGCGCAACTCCACAATCTTTTCAAGAGTTCCTGCCTCGTGCTGCATATAAGTTTTTACTGATGAAACAAGGTTAGGAATTAAGTCATAGCGCTGCTTAAGTTGGGCATCTAGACCCCCTTGAGCATTGTCGACTTCATTTTTTTTTCCAATAACACTGTTGTAAAAAAAGAAACACGCTACGATTCCCAAAATAGGGAGAACGTAGAAAATGAGTGATGGTAACCCCAATGGTGTAGGCATGAGTTCTCCTTAGGTCGTTGGAGACTTATCGACCACTTGAGTAGGAGACTTTAGTATATCGGCTAAGGAGTTGAAATGTCAGGGCGATGGCCCCGGAAGAGTCTAGAAGGCACATGTTTATCATCAGCATCAGTGACTAAGTAGATGTAGTGGTTATCCACTACTAGCCCCTCGGGTTTGAAGGGAATGTCTAACTTATACTGCCTGAGAACCTCGCCATGCTCATTCATCATGCCTAGGATCGCACCTGCAAAAGCTCCATCTTCATATGTGGATGAAGTTTTTTCAGCGACGGCCAAAAAATAATACGCCTCGTGAAAGTAACAAGCATCAGTAAAACTCAATGGAGTTTGGTTGATGAAGCCGAGATCTACTGGGACAAGAGAAAAATCTTGGGCTTGATCTAATAAAAAAGAATTAAGATTCAAATCAATTATAGCATTTTGATTCAATTTCCCATTCCCTCTTTGAAACAGTCTGATCCTTTTATCAACAATGACTGCCCCCTCAATGTTGAGCTCTAAAAAATGAGTTTTAAGCAAAGAGTAGGTCTGTTTTAAACTAAGTTCTTGAACCTGCTGAGCTGAATTTATGAGGGCCCCGCGATGTCTATTTTCAGTTGAACCAGAGGGGAGGCAAAGGATAGATTCTAGGGTCGGCACGTAGACGATAGATTCCAGGTCTGGTTTTAGTTTCTTGCGATCTTTGTCATCAATCGGCAATGGCCCTTGGAATAATGTGAGGGAACTGACTGGAGAATCGAATTGAGAGGAAAACCACATAAGGCTCGTTTCATCATCAGAGACACAATAAAAATGCCCCTCGTGCAAGATGAGTCCACTGGCCGCTGTGATCTTTGGGTGATCAAAACAAAAAACTTCTTCTAATTTTATCATTCCACTATTTTAGTGGCTTTCATAAAACTTGTGTTGAAAAAGTAGGCACGTGTCGGCAACAAACAGTCTTGTTCTGTTATAACTTAATGAAATGTCATGGACTCTTTGGCCTGTTATTTGCTGATCCTCTAAGCAAATTGATTTTCTAAGGGGTTATGTATGAAGAAGTCTGTTTTAGTTCTTGCCACAATTCTCTTGATGAATCAGGGGTATGCCCAAGAGTTACAAGAGGTCAGTCAAGAGCATAAAGATTCCATATCCCAAAGTCTGGATAAAGCAGCCGAGGGAGACAAACACGATTCTAAAACGAAAGAATTGATTAAAAAAGTTTCCAACGCGATTAAAGAGTCATCTGATAAAATGGTGATAGAAATCAAAAAGCTAGATGACTGCGAAAATTGTACGGGAAAAACAAAAGGTCAAATTATTGTCAGAAACGTTGGCCGTGATTTGGGCAAAGCTTCCGCTTGGTTGACGACAACAACATCGAAACCTTTTATGGTAGCGGCCGGATTTGTTACCGGCCTTTTTGAAAAGAAGGAAAAGAACAAAGAAATTGTGTCTCTCTACCACTTCTTTTTAAATCACTCTAAAGACTTTGATCAAATTTATGTCAAGGCGGGAGCACCTGACGAGATGGTCGAGCTGATGCTTGGTGAAATGGAAGAGATCCTAAAAAAGAAAACTCATATCATCTTAAAAGATTTTTTAGTCAGTGTCGGTATTACCCGAGAGCTGCCTGAGGACTTATCTAACTTTCAATTAACAGATGAAGAAATTGCATCCATCGATATGGATAAGGTGTCTGCTGATTTTATTAATAATCATGCTGAATATGCAGAGCTGAAACCGATAATAGGACCTGTGACAGACCAAGAACTAAATGACTTCATCATGACTGGCTATTTTGATAAATCTATTGGATTTGATAACTATAAGGCTGCCCTTCCTAAGATTCATGAAGGCGCCCTGACAATTGTAGGCCAAGTTGCCGGTCCTCAAGTTGTTCTAGGTGTTATATCGTCATCTTTATCTAGCCTCTATGCGACACCAGTCATTGCTGCGGATATTGGAACAGGCATTTCAGCAGCTATTTGTATGCAAAAGTCTACTCAAGAAAAGTTTGAAAATGATCAGGATCTAAAAGCTTTTTGTTCTTATGTTGTAAATAAGTCGGCATACCAATTGATGAAATCCCGCGCTAAAGGTTACCTTGCTGGCAAAAGTCTTCGTGAAAAAATTGAAGATAAAATTCAGCAAAGAAAAGAGCGCAGGGCCAAGCGTCGTGCCGAAAAAGCCTCAAGTCACGGATGATTTAAAAATAAATTTCTCTTCAAAGGTCCATCAAAAGATGGGCCTTTGTGTTTTTCTCAGCTAACACTTAAGGAATTGAAATTATTCCATCGCTAGTAAGAAAATTTCCATAAAGCCTAAAGCTTCCTTGTTCAATTGGTCTAAGTTCTTAAAATTTAATTCCTTGACGTTTTTCCGGATGGCCCTTATCTCTATATATTGTAAGTTCTTACAATTAGGAAAAACATGGCCGACAAAAAATATCTGGTAATTGTGGAGTCTCCCACGAAGGCGAAAACCATCCGTAAGTTTCTTCCGAGCAACTATATAATAGAGGCGAGTATGGGTCACATTCGTGATCTCCCTCAGTCTGCTTCAGATATTCCTGCTGCCCTAAAAAAAGAAGAATGGGCCAAACTTGGCGTAAATGTTGAAGAAGACTTTGAGCCTCTTTATGTTGTTCCTAAGGACAAAAAGAAAATCATTACCGATCTCAAATCAAAAATGAAAGATGTCGCCACCATTTATCTTGCGACCGATGAAGACCGCGAAGGTGAATCTATTTCTTGGCACTTACTCGAACTTCTTAAGCCTAAAGTTCCCGTGAAGAGAATGGTGTTTCATGAGATTACAAAAACGGCGATTCAAAAAGCTTTAAAAGATACCCGTGAAGTGGATGATAAGCTTGTTAGAGCTCAGGAAACTCGTCGTATTCTTGATCGACTTTATGGCTACACACTTTCTCCTTTAATCTGGAAGAAAATTGCCTATGGTCTCTCTGCCGGACGTGTTCAGTCCACAGGCCTCAAGATGATCGTAGAGCGCGAAAAAGAACGAATGCGTTTTAAGCGTTCTGTTTATTGGGATATTAAAGCTGATGTTCACCCGGAAAAAGATAAGAAGGCCGTGTTTGAGGCCAAGCTTGTTTCGGTCAAAGGTGGACGAGTGGCCGGCGGGAAAGATTTCGATGGTCTGACAGGTAAACTTAATGAGTCAAGCAAAGTAGTTCTTTTGGATGAGAAAAAGTCTAAAGACCTTGCCAAGAATATTGAAAAAGCTGACTGGAAAGTGAGTTCCGTTGAAGAAAAAACCTTCAACTCAAAACCAGCCATTCCTTTCATTACATCGACTCTTCAAATGGAGTCCAACCGTAAGCTTGGGATGTCTTCAAAAGACACCATGAGAACGGCCCAGCGTCTGTATGAAGAAGGTCTCATTACTTACATGAGAACAGATTCTCCCAACCTTTCTCAAGAAGCGATCAATGCTGCTCGTGAAATGGTGGTAAAGCTTTATGGCAAAGAGTATTTAAATCCTGAAGTTCGTCAGTATTCAGCTAAGCAAAAAGGTGCACAAGAGGCCCACGAGGCGATTCGTCCGGCCGGCTCAGAGTTCACTCATCCAGATAAAACAGGTCTTTCTGGGCGCGAGTTAGCACTTTACGAACTCATTTGGAAAAGAACGATGGCGACTCAGATGAAAGAAGCTGAGAAGGCGTCGATGACAATCAAAATTGAAGCAGGGGATGCTGAGTTTTCGGCCTCTGGGACTCGCATTTTATTCCCTGGTTTCTTACGAGTCTACGTGGAAGGATCAGATGATCCGGAAGCGGCTTTAGAAGATAAAGAAGTGATTCTTCCCGTACTTAAAAAAGGGGATTTAATTAAGGCCGTCTCTATTAACCCTCTTCAACATGAGACTAAACCACCGGCCCGCTATACTGAAGCCTCGATTGTTCAAGGTTTAGAAAAAGAGGGCGTAGGTCGTCCTTCTACTTATGCCTCGATTATTGGAACTATTTTGGACCGTGGTTATGTTCGTAAAGATGCTTCGGCCCTGGTTCCGACTTTTACTGGAATGGCCGTGATCCAGCTCCTTGAAACTTATTTCGAATCCCTGATGGACTATTCGTTCACTTCTGAAATGGAAGCCTCTTTAGATAAAATCGCTTATGGAGAGGAAGATTGGCTCAAGTATTTAACGAAGTTTTATAAAGGTAAAACTGGTCTTGCGAAAAGAGTTGAAGAGCAAGATAAGAAGATCAAGCCAGATGAATCACGCACCATCCACATCATAAAAGATGGCAAATCCATGGACATCAAAGTTGGTCGATTTGGGCCATATGTGGTGGAAGGTACCGGTAAAGAAGAGGTTCATGCTTCTATTCCAGAAGACATTGCACCAGCTGACCTCGATCCTGATCAAATTAAAGATTTATTAAAGAATCAATCTGATGGCCCGACACCAATCGGAGTTGATCCCAAGACTAAGCAGAAAATTTATTGCTTAGTTGGCCGCTATGGAGCTTATTTCCAATTAGGTGAGGTCACTGAAGAGAACCCGAAACCGAAAAGGGCTTCGCTTCCTAAAGGGATGGATCCTAAAACAGCAACGATTGAAGCTGCTGTTCAGGCGCTTTCGCTTCCAAGAGAATTAGGGCTTCACCCAGAGACGAAAAAGCCGATCCTGGCCAATAATGGTCGCTTCGGGCCCTATGTTATGCACGATGGGACTTTCCGTTCTTTAAAGAAAGAGGATGATCTTTTTACCATTACCCTGGCCCGCGGACTTGAGCTTCTCAATGAAGAAAAAGCTGCCAGTAAAAGGGGAGGCAAAGTGCTGAAAGATTTTGGCGTCGTGGCAAAATTAAAGAAAAAGGCCTCCATTTTGGATGGAAAATATGGCCCTTACATTAAAGTAGGGACCAAAAATATTACCCTACCTGAAGATAAGCGGGATCCAAAAGTTATCGAGAAGATGACTGAGGCCGAATTGGCGAGTATTGTTCTTGCTGCAGCGAAGAAATAATTTTCCAAGTTGACAGCAAGCGCACCCATCGGTAAATTGCTGGAACTTCATTTTAGTACTATTTGTTCACTATAAGGATAAAGTTATGCAAAAAGGTATTCACCCAGATTATAGAGATGTCGTTTTCAAAGACGTTTCTTGTGACTTCGAGATCATCACAAAATCAACAATTAAGACTTCAGACAAGATCACTGTTAACGGAACAGAGTATCCTCTATTCAAAGTTGATATTTCTTCTGGATCTCACCCATTCTACACAGGAACTCAACGTGTAATGGATACAGAAGGTCGTGTTGATCGTTTCAAGAAAAAATACGGCAAGAAGTAATTTTAAATTACCTTGGTTATACAAAAAAGCCTCCATTATGGAGGCTTTTTTTTTGCTTTTTATTTTACCATTGTCGGCGCACTTTGCTTTTCTTTTGAATGAGAAAAGAACCAAACGACTGCTACTCCAAAAAATGTATAATTGGGATTTTTGTAGAGGGGACTGTGTTTATAAGCCGCTCCATTAAGATAATCATATCTGAAGAAGGGAACGAGTAGAATATCTCCAATCCTTTTATTAAAGGTGGCCATGAATTGGGTTCCTGAGTAGCCGGCCACAGAGTGAAAATAAGATCGTTGAGGTGTTACATC
>CANFNX010000103.1 GCA_947448495.1 Bacteriovoracaceae bacterium
CTTGGATTCGGCGAGAGTCTTCCCCCACTCATCCATAAATGGCCCAACTGGTATAAGAAACTTATGTGACTTTCTTAATCCCCGTGGCTGGCGCATAGACATGTGACGATGGTTTTCTTGGGCCAAGAAAGCTTTATTGACTTGCCCTGAGTAGACAAAGATCTTTGAATAATTTTCGTTCAGCTGATGGCCAAGCTTATAGATACGTTTAAAAAAAGCATCTTCCGGATTCATCTTCCATTGATCCATCACTCGATCAAGATCACCGAAATTATGCGCCATGAGAGCAGTGGAACGCAGAAAATTGATATGGTCTCTCTTCTCTCTCAGCTCAGTTAAGAGTTTTTCCTCTTTATCAATTTCGGCCAGAATGACATCTGCAATATCCTGGGCGAGCTCTACTCGCTTATTTTTGATCAAAGCATTATATGCGCCAATCGCCACCGAGAGCCACGTCCCTTCATGGGTACTCATCACCTGGCCTGTCGCTAAATTGTAAGACTTGCGATTTGTCACTTGCTCATAGTCCCACTGCCAAGACTCGATCGTTAGTTTTGCCATCCGCTGAATATGGGCCCCCACTGTTTCATGGCGCCAAAGACCCTCGCGGATTTGATTGTCTACATCGGTTGGTACAAAAGTTCCGGCCGTTGCCCAATGAGAGGCCAGACAGAGATGGAAATATTCACCCAGATCAATATTGGATAGCGCTTTAAGATTTTTTTTATAAAAAATGAGCTTGCCCAAATACGCACGATTTGCCCCCGTGGTATCCAACTCCCCTTGAAACAAAAATGGAACTGTATTCTCCACATGCTTGAGCAGCATGTTCGGAGCGATTCCCGTAAGCTTAAGTCCAGAAGGAAGTTTTTTGGCCATAAAAGATAACTAACTCAAATCAACAATCTTATCTACTAGTTTCTAAGTGCTCGTCTAGATAATCATAAACCTCTCGGGGTGAGGCCAGGAGTCGCCGTTTTTGAGAGACAACACCATTACAGAGGGATTGTTCAGAATTCAGCCGTTGAACTTCACTCATGAGTTTTTCTTTGGTCAAATTCAAATGCTGCAATTGGAGTTTTTTTAACAGGTGATCTAATTCTTTTCCTGACTGGATGATGTCTAAAACTCGCAAACGATTTTTAATCTTATGCTCTTACACCTCGCTCACAGCGAAAAACGTCACGCCCACGGGAAGCACGGCCAGGCCTCCCACACTCGCCCCTAAAAGAGCACTGGCGATGAGCTGCCCCTGAAATAACAGGTAAAAGTGCACACCAACCGCACCACCTACGGCAGCAAAAGTACTTCGTTTTGAAATTTTTTTTATTTTAGTCAGACGACCATGGGACTGGAGACGATGGGCCAGGTCCTGCTCGTACAGAGAGCGACAATTGGCGAGAGAGGTGGATGAGATAAATAAACAAATTAAGCTGAGTAAGGGTTTCTTCATGGAGCAGACTCTACTTCTTTCAAGGACTTTTGCCCTAGGACTATGAATTTTTTTCAACTCAATCTTGAAAGATCGTGATCGCTTTTATAAGAACTCTCCATGGAAAAAATGATCGAAAAATTCTCCAATTCTGATTGGGTCTTTAGAATTATCTTCTTTGCTATCACCATGCTAAGCCTGCATGTGAAATACCTCTCTTCCTATATGGGAAGATAAAATGAGACGTGTTGTTCTCATTGCCCACGACAACTTGAAAAGCTCCATGGTGGATTGGGTGAAAATTCATCAATCTAAGCTTTCGGGTTTTGAACTTTATGCCACTGGAACGACTGGCAAGCGCATACAGACAGAGACTGGTCTACCCATCACATGCTTTAAAAGTGGTCCCCTTGGTGGTGACCAACAAATTGGTGCCGCTATTGCCGAAGGAAAAATGGAAGCCGTGGTTTTTTTCTGGGATCCCCTTGAACCCCACCCTCATGATGTGGATGTGAAGGCGCTTTTAAGAATCGCCGTCGTTTATAACATTCCCATGGCCTGTAATCGCGCCACTGCGGACCTCATGATTCAGTCATTTTGAGACGATTTGCCATAGAATGATGGCGAAATGGGCCTTTTTCAATAGAATTGATTGAAATCTCCTTCTGCTAACTTGATGAAATTTGATCACGCTTTGAGAATTTAGAAATTCATTTATAATCACACCATCGAGAGAATGTCGGGGCGAATGAGTCTGATATTTCTTCTCTTCTTGAAATGTCTTGGTGTTTCGGTTTTTTGATAAGGAGGTACGTTGGATGAAATCAAAAACTGATGGTTTAGGTATATGGTCGATGATTATGGTTGAGCTTCAGGACTTCAGTCCAGGTCTTTAATATTCTTTGTTTTTACTGACATTCATTAGCTTTCTCACATTTCGTATTTTTAAATACCATTGAATGAGGCCACCCATGAGTGGCCTTTTTCATTTTAGGCATTTGAACATTTTCATCACTTATTCCGAGAAAAACTTAAGATTTGTCAGCTTTTAGCCGATTAGCTTTAGGGTCAATTTTTTGAGAGCGAATAATTGAATCATGAGTAACGACGACAAAAAAGCCGTATTCACATCCTTCGTAGAGGAGCACGATGTTTTAATCGTGGATAAAAATCCGTCCTCTCGGAGCCGGCTGATTAAAATCATGGCCGATCTCGGTGCTAAAAGAAACATGATCCACTCATGTGGTTCATTGAGAGATGCCATCGATCTGATCAATGAAAAAAATATCGGTGTCGTTCTTTCTGACTATTTTATTGGCGGAGGATCAGGTTTTGATCTCTTTAAGTTAGCTCGTGAAAAGACTCCGGGCAAGAAAATCTGTCTCATTCTCGTGACAGCGGATCTCAACCAATCGACTGTAGCCAAAGCAGCCGAAGAGGATGTTGATTCGTATGTCATTAAGCCCTTCACCGTCGAAAGCATTCAGTCCAATCTCATCACGACGATTTCAGATAAAATAAATCCTTCAAAATATGTAAAGATTATTGAAGCAGGTAAAGTGCTCATTGCCGAGAGTAAGTATGATGAGGCGATTGAAAAACTTAAAACGGCTCTGCCGCTTAATAAAAAACCAGCACTCGCCCAATTTTACATTGGTCAAGCTGAATTTCTGCAACAACTTTCTGACGAGGCCAAGGGATCCTACACCAAAGGTCTGTCCTATAATAACATTCACTTTAAATGCCTATCTGGTTTATTTGACCTGTTAATGGAGAAGAAGGAATATTCAGAAGCCTATCAAGTGGTTAAACGAGTTGCCAAGTACTTCCCGGCCAGTCCTGATCGCTTACAACAAGTTGTAAGACTAGCGGTCCAGACCCAAAACTTTCAAGATATGCAGTCCTATTATGACCTCTTTACATCACTTGATGAACGACCTGATGTCTGTATCAACTACATCGGCGCGGGGATGTATATCACCGGTAAACATTATCTTCGTAATAATTCTATGGATGAAGCCCTCAAGCATTTTGAACAAGTGGGCGTGTCGTGTTCACTTTTTAGTAAATACCCTCGGGCCATCATCACCACGCTGGTAGAATATAATCTTCCAGATATTGCTGAGAAATACCTCTCTCGCTTTGATGCTGATGCCAAAAATGAACCGGATTATCTCATCAGTGACTACCTCATTGATTCATTGAAACTGAAAGATTCAGCCCGCCTGGTGAAAACAGGATTAGATCTCTACAACAAAAACATCAAAGATATACGTTGCATGCAAATCTTAATCGATAATATGCGGGCCTGTGGCTATAAGGCCGAGAAGATCAATGACTACTTAGAAGAAATGCACAAACTCTGGCCAGAAACAAGGCCATTAAAAGAAGCCGCTTAAGCGGCTTTTTTATTATGTCGATCGATTTGATACCAAGATTCAATGATCTCGTTAAACACACCTCTGCCGCCCACTCCCAAAAGTATATTTCTCACGAGTAAAAGTTCTCGGTCATGAATTTTCTGGGCCGTATGATTCAAAAGATGAGTTCTTAAATCGATTAACGATTCGTTCTTAAGAGTTGAGCGCAACTCCAATCGACAATATTCCCAAAATGATTTTCTTTTCTGGAAGATGTAATCAATTGAGGTATGTGGAAAGAATGAAGGCGTATCAAGTAGCATTTTTATTTGCGAAAGATTAAAATAGTCTTTTGATTCTTTGAGACGAACCAAGGATTTCTTATCTTTATCCAGTGCCGAACGCATAAACTTAGCGTAAGGTGCATCCTTCGTAACCCAAATACGATGACCTTCCTCTTGGCGCAAATGAACCACAAATGTTTCATTTAGTAAAATCTCTAAACAACGAAGATAAGTCAGGATCGCCTGCTCTAATTTGAGTCGATCCTTTTTCCCACTTACACCTTGAGCTTCTACTAAAAGGATTTCAGCATGAGTTAATTGTGATTTCACAATCTCTGGCAAAAGCTTGAAGTTCTCTTCAGGAATCACAAAACTCTTAATGTAATGATTTAACTTTAAACCATCACCCTGAGAGGCAAGGAGTGGGTTTTCCTCAAGCACCATTGGCCTCTCCCCGTGCTTCCCAAAGAATCTCTCGCGAGACCTGTCTTGAACAATCATCGGAAAACGAATGGCACTCGCAAAGGGAGTCATTTCTTTTAATTTAAAATCATAATACTCATTATCCACATGAATTTCCGAGAGAAGCTTCAGCGTTTGCTGAGCACTATGACTGATGAGATTGAAATCAGAAATTTTAAACCACATTTCAACTTTTTTATCTTTATAAAAAGCGAGAGTGTTTTGCTGATCAGGAATCTCTTGCAAAACTTCTTCCACTTTTCCGACCCACAAATGCTGATAGTCAGTAACATAGAGATGAGTGTTCATCTGCATTTCATTATTTTCTTCTACCACTTTTTGAAAGTGCGAAAGATTAAGTGGTTCAGTATATTGAGAAATTTGAATCTTTCCCCAGTACATATGGGAACTAACATCACTTAATTTTTTTTCTTTCAGGCGGTAATAAAATTCATGGGCCTGAGTCTTCCAGGTTTGATCCTCATTAAATAAAGGATTGAACGCAACGTAGAAGTGATAAGGCTTCATATGAGCTCCTTTAGCATCAGCACCTTATCGACTTCCCTGCAGGTTTTCTGAGAGATAATTACATGCGAAGTTGTAGCTGATTAATCACATCCACTACTCCTGGTAAGTGCTCAATACAGATTTCCACTTCGCGCTTGGTGGCACGATCAGGGATAGTGCCCTCAAGCCACACGCACCCATCCACTACTTTAACTGTAACATCCGACGCATCTACAGCAGGATTCTGATAAAGAGTTTCGCAAACATCCTCTCGAATCCTTTCATCGGAACGAACATACCCCTTAGGGCCTTTCCCAAAATGGGTCATAGGTGAAGGCGTATTGACCCAATCCCGACTATACTGAGCACCTATTCCGTACTGGGTCCGAGCAAACTCACCACCTGTATAAGGCTCAGCAAAACGACTTCGGGAATAGACCTGACTTGATTCTTCAGGTTCTTCACTCGCCTCAGTAAACTCTGCTTCATGCTGGTCGTGAAGCTTTTCCCGCTTGTCATAGCTATCGGATTCACGAAATTGCACAGGCCGTGCGAACTCGCCACTTCGACCCCATTCCCCATTCCTAAAATCCATCCGTCCACCATGGGTTTGTTTATAACCAAACTCCTGGTCTTCAAAAGAACTAACTGGATCTGTTTTTTTATGTTTTTTCATAGGGCCCCCCATAAAGCTGAACAAGCAAACCGTTTGCCGGCCGATGGTCATTTTTTTCTCCATCCAAAAAAATGAACTTTCGGTTAAAATAGTTTCATGGGAGAACCGAACCAAAATAGTCACTCTGATTTAATCAAAATTAAGATTAATCACTTAATTAAATTTTCACATGCCTTTGAAGGTATTGAAGTCCACGTTCTGATCAACAATAAATTTATTAAAATGAACAACGGCAATGAAGCCTTCACTGATATTTTACAAAAACTGCAGGATCGTAAGCTGGAAGAAGTTTACATTAATCCCAATGACTGCAAAAAAGTCTTAACTGAAATTCAAAATACCGTTTCCTCAAAGTCTTTCAATGATCCCAAAAAGACTGATGAAGGCCGGATGCAAATGGCGGAACATTCAGTTGAAATCATTAAGAGCTTTATCAACCAAGCAGGAATCACCAAAGAATGTATTGATATTCTCAATTCGGTGAATGCCAACACACTGAAAATGCTGCAGCAGTCCCCCTCAATATCCCAATATATCAAAAAATTTAAGGCCAATAATTCTGAAGAATTCATGAAATGCATTCTGACGAGCTACTTATCTACAAGAATGTTAGATTACTTCCCGTGGGGAAATGCCGCCATGAAAGAGAAAGCGAGCATCGCCTCTCTTCTTTGCGATTTGACATTAACCAAGGAGGAATTAGAGAAACTCCATGACTATGAACTCAACGGGACCCCTCTGGATGAGAAAATTAAGGCCCATCCCCTTCAGATTTCTCGTCTTCTTTCTCAAAGAAAAGATGTGATCCCTCAAGAAGTCCTCACCATTATTGAACAACATCACGAAGTGCCTGATGGAAGTGGATTTCCCATTGGCCTTGATGCTCACCGTATCTCTCCACTGGCCAGTATCTTTATAGTGGCCCATAAATTTATTGAGTATATTGTTGAAGAAAATTTTGATTTTAAAAAGCGTAAAGAAATCATGGAAAAGATTCACTCCAACTATCACGGTAAGGGATTTGATAAGGCCCTGTCTGCCCTTCTCTCGACCGTACACTAAATTCTAAGGGTGTCAGTTTACCCCAGTTTCAAGGTAAAAATTACGCAAGCTTAAACTTAAGATTGATCCTCATCACCACCTCACTTATAAGAATCATCATGATGAAAATCATCCCATTCTTGACCTTTTTTTTATTCATCTTCAAGGTAAGTGCTGAGAATCCACTGGATGTGACTCATTCCGAGGACTCCATCCTAAAAATGGAATTGAGTGGACAGGAAGGGGCCAAAAAAGAATTCCAGCAGTTAGTTCAATCTACAATGGATGTGATGGGCCCAACTCTAGAAGTGAGCGAACTCACTAAAACAGAGGACTCCCAAGGAACGAAGTGATTACTTCATGTTGTACGATTTTTGCAACATATTGATATTGCGCCATCGTCTGGCCAAGATTTGGACACTGACAAAGATCTAATCGCCTCATAATTAAAATCCGAGGACTTAACTGCCAACTTCTTGGCACCCCCCTTGCTTTTTAAGTCTGCATGAAAAACATTATTTTTATTTTAACTCTGTGCCTGATCCACTCCCTCTCATTTGCAGCAGGTGATGCCTCAAGATCTCTTGCCAGTATCAAGCAAGAATTAAGAGTCGATCACGCTCGGGAATTACTTGGAAAACAATACAAGAGAAGTATTGTCTCTAGCTTTGAAAAACACCGTGGACTTGAAAAAAATATTCTGGCCACTGTCACCAAGCGCTTGCCAAAAAAGTTTAAAGGGCAGGCCCGAAGTGTTACTGAAACAATCATTAAAGAGGCCAGTCATCATGGTCTTGATCCTTACTTTGTGATGGCGGTTATATCTGGCGAATCAAGCTTCAATCCACTGGCGACAGGCCCGGTTGGCGAAATCGGTATGATGCAACTTCGTCCAGCAACTGGTGAATGGATGGCAAAAAAAATCCACATGAAATGGAAAGGTGATGACACACTCAAAGATCCAGTGGCCAACATTAAACTTGGCGCTGCTTATATCGCTTGGCTGAGAGAAAAATTTGATAATCATAGCCAACTCTACTTGGCCGCTTACAACATGGGGCCAAAATCAGTGAAAACGGCACTCAACAAACACGTATGGCCAAAAGATTATCCACGCCACGTGATGAAGCGCTACCTCGCTTTCTACAAAGCTATCTAACATTTAAAGCTGACAGTTTTTGGTGATCTTGAACTCTTCGACGTCATCAATACGAGGTAAATGTAAACCGCGATCCTTAGCATACTGTAAAAAGAGATCAGTCGCTTTCACGGTTGGTTCTTGAATATCATGTTGAAGAATCACTCCACCTGCGGGCGGATGAGGAAAAGGGATAGGATTTTTCACATACGTATTCCCCTCACGCTTGAAATCAATGTAAGTTCCGCCCTCATTATTCACAATGATATTATTCGCGACTTCCTCTGCCGTCATGGTTGGGACCCAATCAGCTGTATCCACATCCCAAAACGCCATCTGAATACAGTTATCACCCATAAGCTCCTTAGAAACTTCTTTAAGAGCATTAATGTGGTGATAATCACTGCGAGTCCCATAATTTCCATAAGGAAAACGATAATACGGCTTAGTAAGTGCATAACCAGCTTTATGATACCACTTGGCCAGGTCTAGGAAGGATTGCTTGATACGTGCCTTCCAAACATCCTGGGGTAGATCGGAAGCCCGATCGTGGGTGACACCATGAGAGCCAACTAAATGTCCCTCATCTAGCATTCGCTTAATCAAATAGGCGTTCTCTTCAGTTATCTGGGAAGTCAGAACAAAAAAAATGGCTTTTGCTTCATGTTTTTTGAGCACGTCAAGAAGTTGGGCGGTTCGTGTGGGATGGGGGCCATCATCAAAAGTCAGGACAAAAGTTCCTGTTTTATAAAGTGATAACGCCCGATAAGGCCGTAATCCGTGATCGTCACTAGTATAGGTTCGATCCTCTGGGTATTGAAAAGGTGAGGCCACGACATTGAAACTTAAAATCAAAAAAAGAAGGTAGAATTTCATTGCTTTCGTTATAAGGACAAAAAGCAAGTTGGAACGGCGTTGGGCACTATAACTTTCTCACAGCGAACACGACCCGAGACTGTCTGAATCTGCTCCACGCCTAAGGTCTCTGGCATCGCTCGTTGATCAATCACCAAACGCATGGCCCCCATCAGTGTTTTGGCCACTTCACCTTTCAGGACGATCTTTTGAACATCATCTCTAACCGAGATATCGCCAGCTTTTCCATTCAGGTCGACCTGATACATCACAAGTAAATGAGCATCTCGGCTGGCAAAAATATTTTTGCTCTGTAATGAGATGACTGAATACTTGCCTTCTTTTTCAACATTTTTGGTAAAGATATCCGCCCCACGTGAGGTTTTGTAGCCAATCTCAAAGGCCTGGGAAACAATCCGAAGAACTTCTGCCGCTGATCCCTTACTTGTGCCATTGAGAACAGCTGTTTCACCATTTTTATCAATAGTTACAACATCTCCAAGGGCCACAGTGGACAAACAAGCTCCCAAGAAAAGGGCGATCAACTTCATAGAAACTCCTTTAGAATTGGAATTAAAGCATGTCCAAAAAAAATGAGTAGGTTAAGTGTAAAAAAAACAGAGTCAAAGAGACACCATGGTAACGTCCTGAAGATTGGCATTTCCAACATTTTCAAACTTTCTCAATGTAATAATTATCTAACCTTTACATGAAGTTGAAAGATCTGGATATTATCGCCCCATCTCACACCCCCAGGAGTTTTTGTGATCAAATTAAAATCATCTCTTTTCTCCCTTTGTGCTTTAAGTGTTATGTCCACCGCCTGTATGAAACTCGATGGCAACCTCCCTCTCTTTTCCAAGAAAAGTTCTGAAAAAAAAGTGAGCAACTTCGTCACAAATAACGAAACGTCAGTCAATCAGTTGATTGGGGATGAAAAAATTGAACTAAAAGTTCTTTCGCAAAATGAGTTCAACGTACAACTCATGGCCGGGCAAATTCTCGGTGCCAATTCTCTTGAAGCCATTTCACTTTTAAATGACCTGCCTCAATCTGATGCTTCCGCCATCAAGACCCAAAAGGGCAATGCCCACAAGTTAAACTCCCAATCATTACTTCTAGGATTGCCACTAGGACTTATCGGTGAACAAAGCATCTTCGGTGGAGTTATCACCAAAGTTTCTGATCAAAAAAGTGAGACGCTAGGAGGGTTAAAACTTACCGACCTTGCCCCACTCCATGTTAGGCCTTTAGTAACCATGGCAGCAGGATCTCCTGTCTTAACATTGGTAGGATGTGCCTCTCAGTGTGATGAGGATTCAGAACAGTCCCCTTTGATTAGCTTTCCTGTCGTTGGGGTTGATAAAGAAAATCAACTCCTGATGGTTGATCTTTCATCAATTGGAAGTGAATTAAATCTTGTGGCGATGCTTGATCCAGATGGAGAATTCACTCGATTGAAAACGATTTCCTCAACAACCACAACTTTTGATTATTCTGTCTCCACTCTGGTTTTTGATGTAAATACAAAAATGATTCCCCTGAGTGCAGATCCAAACGCACCTGATAACAATGTCACAGAATTCACAGTTCGATGGTATTTAAAGCTCAATTCGGCTTTTAATCCCGCATTTAAGGTTCGTGAACCAACAGAGGGTGTTGGTTTCTTTAAAACAGAAAGAAGCAAAACACCAAAAATCACCCGCTTTTCAACGACTAATTTTGGTCAAACTGTTAAATACTACATAAAAAATGTTCCTGAAAAATATCGCCCTGTCTTCGCTCGTGCTTTTGATAACTGGAATATAGAACTCTCGAAAATCATCGGCCGAAATTTATTGAGTTACGAATTTATTGATGTAACAGACGCACGTTACAATCTCCTCACCCCGGGTGACATTCGCTACAATATTTTGGAATGGGACCTAGAAAACAAGGCATCCTACGGTGGTCTAGGCCCCTCTATTGCCAATCAATTCTCCGGGGAAACACTCGCCGCCAACGTCCTTATACAAGGTCCTACTATTATCGACCTCTATACGAAATGGTTTCGTCTTTCATCTGAAGCCAGAGACCTTTTAGCCCAAGGTAAAATCCGAGAGGCGAATCTGATTGTGGCGAATTTTAATCGTCAAGCGACACAGGAAATTGAAAAACGCTCACAGGCCAAGTTTACATTAACACTAGGGTCTGCCCTCTCCATGAATATTCATTCACAGCGTGAGGAGCTAGAAGATCCCATGATAAAAAATCATTTTGAGATTGTTCCAGAGGGTGTGAGCTTTGATGATTATATGGCGGGATATTTCACCGAGATGCTTGAGCACGAACTTGGACATAACTTAGGTCTACGTCATAATTTTAAAGGAAATCTTGGGGCCAGTGACTCCGGTCAGAAAGGATCGGTCTCTCGCTCTATCATGGAGTACCTTGGCCGCCCTTATCGCTACTTGAGTGGAATAGGACTTTATGATCGAATGGCCATCTCTTATGGTTACCGTGGGGCCCAACCTAAACATTTAAATTGGTTTTGTACTGATGAAGATCAGGCCGATGATAAGGTGACTATCCTCACGAAATCACCAGA
>CANFNX010000104.1 GCA_947448495.1 Bacteriovoracaceae bacterium
AAGAGATCCAGCACCCAATGAATCATTCACTTTACATGCGCGCTCAAGAAGTCTTGAGTGAATGTAGAATACGTCTCCAGGGAAGGCTTCACGGCCTGGTGGACGACGAAGAAGAAGTGAAAGCTGACGATAGGCCTGAGATTGTTTTGTTAAGTCATCGTAAACGATAAGAGCATGCTTACCTTGGTCACGATAATATTCACCCATTGTAGCACCAGTATATGGAGCAAGGTACTGAAGTGGAGCTGAGTGAGAAGCAGTCGCTGAAACGATGATTGTATATTCGAGAGCACCAGCTTCAAGAAGCTTTTGGTAAACTTGACGTACAGTTGATTGTTTCTGACCGATAGCTACGTAGATACAAACAACATCTTTACCTTTTTGGTTAATGATGGTGTCGATGGCAACTGCTGTCTTACCAGTCTTACGGTCACCAATGATAAGCTCGCGCTGACCACGGCCAATTGGAATCATAGCATCGATAGCTTTAATACCAGTCTGCATTGGCTCATGAACAGATTTTCTTGCAATAATTCCCGGAGCTTTAACTTCAACGTTACGGAATTCTTTAGTATTAAGTTCACCAGCACCATCAATAGGCTCACCGATTGCGTTTACTACGCGACCTAGAAGAGCGTTACCAACAGGAACTGAAACGATTTTTTCAGTACGTTTAACAGTTGAACCTTCTTTAATAGTAGCGTCGTCACCAAGAACAACGATACCTACGTTATTTGTTTCAAGGTTAAGAACCATCCCCTTAACGCCACCTTCGAACTCAACAAGTTCTCCAGCAAGAACGTTCTTGAGACCGAAAACACGTGCCACACCATCACCGATAGTTAACACTGTTCCGATTTCATTCATTTGTAAGCGAGATTCAAAGTTCGCAATACGCTCTTTGATGATTCCTGTAATTTCTTCAGGTCTAATTGATGTACTCATCTAAAATCCCTTCCCTTTTTGGGTTTATTTATACACTTAGAATAGATTGTTTAAATTGCTCAAGCTGGTTATCAAGAGAAGCATCCAACTGAAGGTCTTCAACTGTTACTTTATAACCGGCACTTATATTGATGTTTTGTACGTAATCAAGATGCGGCTCACGCCCAAGCTTTGCTTTTAAAAAGCTTTCGATTTTAGCTTTAAAAGCTGAATCGATTTGAGCATCACTTCCTTCAATTGTTCCTCTCATGAATCCTTTTCTCTCGTCATCAATCACAACGATTTCTTTAATGATAAGAGGAAGGAGACCAATTCTTTTTTCATCGATTAAGTACTTAATCGCTTCAGTCGAAAGTTGAGAAAGATTTAATTTTTTAGCAACTTCAGCAAGAATGACTTTCTTTTCTTCCAGCGTGAACACATCAAGAAAAAGAACGTTTTCTAGTTCATTTGATTTATTGATTACCTCAGTGAGTTTAATCATTTCATCAGCGATTTTGACATTTTTGTCATCACCAAGCTCAAGAAGAGACTTGGCATAAACTTTAGCAACCGATTGCTCTTTCATTATTGTAATCCTTGCAACATTTTCGAAGAAACTTTGCTCTGATAGTCTTTATTGCTTTTAATCGTGCTTTTCGTTTTTGTAATCACTTGTTGAAGAAGCTCAGCATTCAACTCATCCATCATTTGCTTTTTATCTGCATTGATTTTAGCTTCTGAATCATGACCAAGCTTATTCAGTTTATCTGATGTCTCTTTGGATAAATTGGCTTCAAAAGCTACCACTTCGGCTTCGGCTTGAGCGTGAATGTTTTTTACTTCTGTTTCAATGCCTGCCATTTTTGTTTTTTGGTGATCAAGCATGACCTGGGCTTCTTTTGATTTCAAATCAGCACGCTCAATGGTGTTTGCGACTTCTTCTGATTTTGTGATGAAGTAGTTTCTTAGTTTATCTTTTGTAACATAGATTAAAACCGCAAAAAGAATTCCAACATTTATTGCAGGGGCAATAAGATCAGAAATAGAAGCGTGATGTTCTCCGCCATGTCCTTCTGATGAAGCCCAAGTTTTCGTTGCCATTCCAAGAGCGATAAAAGCGTAAGCAGTCCAAAAACGCATAATTATCCTTATTGAAGAATCTTTTGAACAAGTGATTGAGAAAGTTTTTCAGATTCAGCGAGATAGTTGTTTTTATTTGCAGCAATCTCTTTACCAAACTCATTGCGAGATTGATCAACTTTGCTGTTCATCTCTTTTTCAGTTTGCTTATATTGTTCAGTAAATTTCTGAGTTATTTTTTGTTTCTTTTCAGTTGAGTTCTTAAGGGCTTCACGTGAAGCTTCATCAATTTTAGATTTGTATTCAGCCTGCATTGAGGTTGCTTTTTCAAGCACATCGTCAGCTGAATTTTCTAACTTAATTGTTTTTTCTTCACGAACCTCAAGAACTCCTTGCAATTTTCCAAGGAAAAGAAAATGAGCTGCAATGAATACCACAACTAAGATGACAAATTGATATTGAAGAGAAGAGTCCACTCCCAATTGAGAGAAAATCGCCACAAACGTTTCCATTAGCAAACCTTAATGTGAAATGAATTTAAATTTAGCTGTATTTTTTTAAGCTCAGGTGGCTAGACAGTCAAGAAAATAGGGCCCTATTTTTTATCTTTCATCTTTGTAATTCCGTGGAAAATAACACCTTCTTCGACAATCAGGCTGGGCGAAGTCACGGTCCCTTCAAATCTTGCAGGGCGTCTTATTTCAACACGAGAGGATGCTTTGACGGTTCCTTTTACTGAACCCGAGATAATAACAATATTTGCGTTGATATCTGCATTAATAACGGCACCCTCGGATATAACGAGGGTGTCGTTAGAAAAGATACTTCCATTTACATAGCCCGCAATACGGACGATACCACTAAAAGAAAGGTTGCCTTCAAATTTGCAACCTTCTTCGATCACGGCGCAGATTTCGTTCTTTTTGGCCAAGGATAAGCTCCAGCTTCTATTTCATGAGATAGCTAAATATATCATTGAATTCAGCTTCGTTGCTAAATTTAATCACGATTTCGCCAGCACCGTTCTTTTTGCCCTTAACGTCAAAATGATAACCAGTTTTTTGCTCAAGTTTATTTTTAAGCTGGTTGTACTGGCCGGCAATAAATTTATTGTTGTTCTCTGTGGGTTTAATCTTCTTTTTGGCGTTTTTCGCCAAATCCTCAAGTTCGCGCACTGAAAGGTTATTGGTGATAACTTCATTGGCCAGGCGCTTGGTTAACTCATCATCATTTAAACTCACAAGAATTTTAGCGTGCCCAAACGAAAGAAGTTCTTTTTGTAGAGAGACGATCACATCTTTTGGAAGTTTAAGAATACGGAGGAAGTTGGCGATGGTTGATCTTTCTTTTCCGATTTTTTTTGCAACCTCTTCTTGAGTAAGTTCAAACTCATTCATCAGTTGGAAATAGGCCAGGGCTTCTTCCACGCAGTTAAGATCTGAGCGTTGAACGTTCTCAATAATAGACATAACGAGTATGTCTTTCTTTGTGGCCCTCTTCACCACCACTGGTACTTTTGAAAGACCAGCAAGTTTCGAAGCTCTGAAACGTCTTTCACCGGCGACAATCTCAAACATTCCATCTTTTTCGTGCACAATGAGGGGTTGGATGACGCCATTCTCTTTAATAGATTCTGAGAGCTCGAGAAGATCCTTCTCTTTAAAGATTTTTCTTGGCTGAGCTTTATTGGCAATTATTTTTTCAACATCAACCATCATAGGTTGAGTTTCGATTTGGATTTCTTTTTTTGGTTCTATAGGGGCAACTTCTCGATCAGCATAGGCCATCGGGTTATTTCCAAGAAGAGCTGCCATTCCTTTGCCAAGTTGAATTGGTTTTTTTTGCATAAAAGTTACTCCTATGGATTGATTTGATAATCTTCAAATTTTGGGATGGTTTGATTAGGGAGAACTGCAGTCTTTACTGTCTCAGGTTTTTTCTCAGACTTGAGAATAATTTCTCTCGCCAATGAAAGATACGCTTCACTTCCCTTAGAAGTTATATCGTAAAGAATGATGGGCTTTCCAAAACTCGTGCATTCAGAAAGTTTCACATTTCTTGGAATAATGGATTTCAAAATATCATCTTTGAAATGGGCCATGAGATCATTTGCGACTAATTTACAAAGATTGTTACGAGAGTCATACATGGTCAATAGAATACCCTCAAGTGATAGCTTAGGATTCAGAGAAGCACGGATTAGTCTCACTGTATTGAGCAACTGAGATAGACCTTCCATTGCTAAGTATTCCGTCTGCATCGGAACGAGGTATGAGTGAGCAGCTGTAAAGGCATTCACCGTTAGAAGATTTAAAGAAGGTGCGCAATCTATAATGATGTAATCATATTTATCTTGGATAGACTCAAGAGCGACTTTCAATTTTGATTCACGAGCAAACATATGAACAAGTTCGAGCTCTGCACCAACAAGATCATTATTTGACGGACAAATATCAAGTGAAGGCAATTCAGTTTTATAAATGCAGTTATCAAAACTTTCTTCGTTGATGAGAGAGTGATAAATATTGGCCTTCTCGAAGGTCGACTTATCTAATCCCAAGCATGAAGAGGCGTTCCCCTGTGGATCGAGATCAATAATCAGGGTTCTTTTTTCTGCTGCGGCGAGGCAAGCACTTAAATTGACTGAAGTAGTCGTCTTTCCTACTCCGCCTTTTTGGTTAGCAATCGCAATGATTTTAGCCATTTAGTCCTCACATGGATGTGTTTGGGAGCCCTAGTTTTAGAGAAAGTCTGAGAGTTTGACAAGCGTTTTAGCCGTTCCACGTGGAACATTTTCACGCTGAAAAGAAACCAAAAATCTTTGTTGAGTTCCAGGAACTTTTATCTCCTGGTTTTCCAGAAGCTTCCATTCTTTTTCAACTTTTTTTATTTGTTCACCTTCAAGTTCCATGAAGCTTGGTCCTTTATAAAAGAACACTTTCATAGCGACGGAAGTATTTATGATTGGAAGATAATCACCGATCGTTCCCACAGCTTTAAAGGTAACGGTCGCTGGGCGATCAAAGGTAAAATCCTCCAATCTTGAATGCACGAGCTTTACGTTTTCAAGACCAAGTTCTTTTGCAATGACGGTGACTGCATCCGCTTTTTTTCTTCTCGACTCTACTCCCACAAATTTCACATCAGGAAGTAATTTTGCCAGGGGTAGAATGGGGAATCCTCCGCCGAATCCAACATCGACCACGATCTTGGTTGTAGCTACCGATTTTTGAAAAAGCTCAGATTCTTGATAAGGCAAAATGGAATCAAGAATTTGTTTTTGATAAAATTCATCTGGATCCAAAATGTTAGTTAAGTTTAAACCGGCCAATTGGGTTTTTAAGATATTTAAGTAGCGTATGGAAAAATCCAACATACTAAAGTGCCTTCGCTGCGATGACTGCCAATGTTGCTGGTCGTATGCCTTCGATCAATTTTAATTGCCCAAAGGTTTCTGGCTTAATACGGGCGATCCTCTGCTTACATTCAAAAGATATGTTGTTCGAATTAACTAAGGTCTCCCAGTTCAATCTCATACCGTCCATCTTCTTGAGTTTTTCATATTGGGACTCAGATCTTTTGATGTATCCGTCATATTTTTTGGATATAGCGACGGTTCTTATTAAATCATCAGAGATTACCAGACCGTTAAAGTCCAAAATTCGCTTTAAAACGTCGATTGGGTTGAGCCATGCTTGCCTAAGGACCTCAGAAACACTCATTCTTCGAGTGAGACGCTGTAATTCACCTATTCCTGAAAACTCTGTCATTAATGGAGAGGTCTCTGAAATCATCGTGCCGTCACAAAACTCCATTAGGTCATTGTAAGCACTCATGAATGCTCTTTGGTATTGATCTATTTCCTTATTAAGTAGAAATTGGCTTCTATAGGGATAAATTCTCACTAATGAATTATCTTCTCTGATAAATAATCTGTTTTCTGAGCGAGCCGTGAAAAGTCGGTATGGCTCATCCCTCGTATTTGATGTGAGGTCTTCTATCATCACTCCGATATAACTTTCATGACGACTTAATATGAGTGGTTCCATCTGAAGAAAAGCGAGGGCGGCATTAGCGCCAGCAATAAAACCCTGTCCAGCAGCTTCTTCATAACCTGAAGTTCCATTAACCTGGCCAGCAAAATAGAGATTTGGGATTTGAGAGTGCTCTAATGTTAATTTCAAGTCAGTGGTGTCGATAACATCGTATTCAACGGCATAACCGTAAACCTTAATTTCAGCTTTCTCTAAACCTTCCATAGATTGGACATAATGCTTTTGGACATCAGCAGGTAAAGAAGAAGAAATCCCGGAAGGATAAACCGTATCAAGCTTTAGTCCTTCTGGTTCAATGAAGACGTGGTGAACATTTTTATCTGGATAGCGGAAAGCCTTATCTTCGATTGAAGGACAATATCTCGCCCCAATGCCTTTAATCTGTCCGTTGAACATCGGGCTCTTTTCTTTATTAGAGCGAATAATCTCCATCGTCGATGCATTCGTGCGAGCAAGATAACAAGAAACCTGAGCTGAAAAACGGTCTGTCGGCGAATGGAGACAATGAAAGTTCCGCACGCTTGAGTCTGAAGGCTGCTCCTCAAGTTTTGAGTAATCAATTGTCGATTTATCCAATCTTGGAGGCGTGCCTGTTTTGAATCGATAAGGTCGAGTCTTAATAGTGGCGAACAGGTTTTGTAGACCCGGCGAAGACTCACATCCAATGCGACCACCAACAGATTGGTCGGCACCAGTATGGAGTTTTCCATTGAGAAATGTCCCAACAGTCATAATCACTTTAGCAGCTTTATAAGTGCTCGACTCTGACTGTATGAAAAAGCTTCCGGCACTATCTTGTATCTCAAGAACTTTCTCTCTTATCACTTCAATGTTTGGAATGGCCGTAATGACTTCTTCGGCTTTTTCAGAATAACGTTCCTTATCAATTTGCACTCTTGTGGATTGAACTGCGAAGCCTTTTGAATCATTTAATGTGCGAAACTGGATACCGGCATAATCTGCAAGCTTACCCATAAGTCCGCCCAAAGCATCAAGCTCTCGTACAACTTGACCCTTCCCAACTCCGCCAACCGAAGGGTTACATGGAGCAGAACCAAGTCCAATACCTGGCATAGTAATAATTGCAACCTTGAGATCAAACTGGGCAGCAATGTGAGCTGCTTCAACTCCAGCATGACCGCCGCCAACGATGACAATATCGAAAGTCTTCATAAAGATCCTTAAAATGTTCCACGTGGAACAATTCTATTTACCAATACAAAAATTCGAGAAAATAGAATTGAGAATTTGGTCAGGCGAAACTATACCGAGTAGTTCTGATAGACAAGAGGCCAAGGTATTTAATTCATGGGACAAAATAGCTACATCACACTCGTAAGCGCTTAAATTTACGTAACTTTCAAGATGCTGCTGAACCTGTAATATGAGATATTTATGTCGCTCCAATAAAATTGGTTTATCTTTAGTGAAAAATAAATACTTATTATTGATAGAGGAAAATAAGTCTCTTTCGATCGTAGTCGCAGGGTGACTTAGATTAATTGCACCCATAGGACCAAACTGCGGGTAAAGCTTTACAACCTCAGCACGGGCCTCACTAAAATTTGGAAGGTCGCTATGAGTAAAATAAATTTGATCAAAGGATAACTCCGCCAATGAATGAAATTCATCCCTCATCTCAAATGGATTAATAAGCAGAATCGAATAAAAACTGTTATTCATTTTTTGCTGAGTGCGCTTAATTCCCTCAGCCTCAATCACATCACTCGCCTCACGAATTCCAGCGGTATCAATTAATTTATATTTAACACCTTCGATGACAAGTGTCTCAGCCAAATAATCTCTCGTGGTCCCGGCAATGGAAGAGACAATGGCACGATCTTCTCGCAAAAGATGATTGAAGAATGAGCTCTTTCCAGAATTGGGAAGTCCCGCCAAGACAATCTCTGGTTGTAGAAGATTTTCAGAAAGTGGAAGAACTCGACGGTGAAGTGTTTCAAATTTTTTTTGAAAATCTAAGAGAGAGGAATGAAAGTAATTTTTGGCCGTCTCTTCCCCTACGTCGTCGATGAAATCAATGGACAGCTCAAGTGCCGATTTATGTTTTAAAAAAAGATCATACAGCTCTACATAAATTAGATGCAAGTTACCGGAGAGAAGTGAAAGACCTTGGTCAAGAGCATAACCAGAATTAGCATTTAAAAAAAGATCGAGTCCTTCAACCTGAGACAGCGTCAGCTTCTTATTTTTTAAAGCTCGGTAAGTGAATTCGCCAGGCGCCGCCAACCGACATCCCGTAAACTTAATAAAAAAATTTAAAATGCGTTCGGTATTGAGAGTGTTGCCATGGAGGGAAAGTTCAAGAATGTTCTCTCCATTGTAACTTTTTGGGGCGGCAAAATAAGTTAAGCAAATGTCGTCTAAGAACTCATCACCCGACTTTAATTTTGTATAGTAAACCCGGCGTGGTTCTATAGGACCAGTCAGCGTAAAAAAGGGTAAAAAGGGAGCTAAGTCACTGAAACCAGATATTCGGAGAACCGATAAAGCTGCATTCGCATGATTACATGTACTACAGGCAATAATCGGCTCATCCGAATAAAGAAACTTCATACAACAACAGGTTGATTACTCTTTTGAGCATTAAAAACAAATACCTGCTGTAGGATCCCTAACAATGTAGAGACAAAAATATAAAGACTCAATCCAGATGGAAGATCCTTCATAATGAATCCGAAAACGAGAGGCATAAAGAGCATCATTTTTCGTTGAACCGGATCCGAAATGGTATTCGGAGTTAATTTCTGCTGAAGGAACATCGCACCCGTCATAAGGACTGGGAGAACATAATAAGGATCTTTATTTGAAAGATCATGAATCCAAAGCATAAATGGAGCACCAACAAGTTCAACAGAATGATTTAACACTTTATAGAAAGCGAAGAATACTGGCATTTGTAGCAAAAGCGGTAAGCAACCACCAATAGGGTTGGCACCTGAGCGCTTAAAAAGCTCCATGCTTTCTTTCTGCATTCTTTGTGGATCATCTTTAAATTTTTCGCGAATTTTCGTCAATTCCGGCTGAACAAGCTGAAGCTTCTTCATCGATACAATGGACTTATATTGAAGAGGAAATGTGATCAAGCGAATAAGTAAAGTTAAGAGGAGAATTGAGATACCATAGTTAGGAAACCAAGTATGGAAAAACTGAAGACCTTTCAAGATCCAGACAGCAAAAACTCCCCACATTCCAAAATCAACAGAGTTTTGTAACTGATGGCCAAGACTGACAAGATAGTCATAGTCTTTTTTTACATAAACGAGATTAAAAGTTGCTGTGTTTTCAGACTTGTTAGAGAAAACTCCTAACGTTCCATCAGGATTATTCTTATAAATAAGGTTCGTCTCCTTATCTAAAAATAAACCAAATAAATGATAGTTAAAATCTATACCAACCCACTTGATAGACTGATCTTTCGTTTCGTCATCATTTATATCAAGGTGCTGAAGGCTATCAGTATAAACTGAGAAAAAACGCTGTTGTCCATTCTCTAATTTTTTTGCCTCAGACTTGAATACAAATTTATAACGAAATGGCTTAGAAGAAGTGGCAGTAAAAGCTGCAACACCTTTGTCGCTCATGGATGTAGTTAAAGTTGTATCAAAACTAGCATTATAAAATTTATTCTCAGCAGTTTTTACGAAGGGAATCGTTTGGAAGCCTTGTCCAAAATCAAACTCAACTTTAAGTGGTTGATCTGAACCAACAATCTCAGAAAACTTAATTCCAGATTGGGGATTCTGAAAATCATTAAAAACTAAGTTATTTGCAAAGCTAAGAGTTTTATCAGAATGAGTAATGGAAAAAGATTCGGCTACTACCGCAGGAGTTGGTTCTATAGGACCAGCAGCTGAAAGGGTCTGGGACTTAGTTTCAACCTGAGTTTGTTGAGTTGGTTCTATAGGGGCAGCAGCAGGCTTTTTTGGGGCAAAGAAATACTGCCAACCAAAAAGGATAAGTGCCGAAAGAGAAATAGCTAGAAAGGCATTTTTTTGCTCAGAACCCATTTTTACTCCAATAAAGTCAAGGGATTAGGGAACGGGGTCGCTCCCACCCGGATGATACGGATGACATTTACAAATGCGACGACATGAATACCACAAAGCTCTAAAGAAGGAAAACTTCTTAAAGCATTCGCGAGAATATTGCGAACATGAAGGATAGAAACGACAGTTCTGGCCCAGAAAGGGGGATAAGAAAAGCTGGTAAAATCTTATAAGTTTTTCGGCCAATTTGCTCATTTGGGAACACAAAGGTGGCGAGCAATTTTTTGAAAAGCTTCTATTAACTGCGTCTCAGAATCTGGAGTTTTGATAATGACAAATAGCATATCAATCGGCAGATTCCGCAATTGCGGGTGCAACCGAAAGGCTTCTTTCAGCAAACGCTTAAACCTATTTCTATCGTGGGATTTTCCAATTTTTCGAGAGACACTGAGAGCGAAACGGGCATGATTTGAATGATCTAAAGAGGGCTTATAAAAGCAAACAATAGGGTGAGCAAAGCCTCGAGAGCTTTGCTCACGTAGATATTCGAATTGTTTTTTTTGGGCCCCAAAACCCCAAAACCCCATTCATGATGATTTGAATGTCTGATATAATAATTTAAATTGTAAAAGAAGAAATGAGCTTTAAGAGCAGAGAGGACTACATCTACTTCGCACGTCTCGCCGAGCAGGGTGAACGCTATGAGGACATGATCCGCTACATGAAGGAAGTCTCCAATGTAAGTGAGTCAAGAAATGCGCCATAAGTGCCACGGAAGTGCCATTAAGCTCCTCCAGACTGCTTGTTTGCAATGAGATGATTAACTTAGTGAAAATTTAGAGCGGTCAGGAACTCTCGAACGAGGAGCGCAACCTTCTCAGTGTGGCGTACAAGAACTCCGTTGGTGCCCGCAGGACCGCATGGAGAACCATTTCTGCCATCCAACAGAAAGAGGAATACAAGGTAAGCCACATAATGCTTATAATAATAGGGTTCTCGCTTCATCGACATCATCAAGGGCTATCGCACAAAGATTGAGAAAGAGCTTGAAGACATTTGCAATGATGTATTAAAGCTTTTGGATGAGCCTCTGATTCCCAACTCCAAGAACCCCGAGGCCAGAGTTTTCTTCATGAAGATGAAGGGCGACTACTTCCGTTATCTCGGAGAGTTCACTACCGGTGACAAGCGCAAGAACGTGATCCAGTTAGCTTAGGAGG
>CANFNX010000105.1 GCA_947448495.1 Bacteriovoracaceae bacterium
AGAAACGATCATGAAAACCTTTTGATCCATATTGAAGACCGACAGAAAATTCAGAACCCCATCCCCAAGTATTTTCACGACCTTTAGAGAGTAAATTTATGTAAGGAATTGAGTAATAACCAACATGATCAATGTAAGTTAAATTAGTTGCATAGACTGCTCTGTAAGGCATTTCAAAATTTAAAAAATGAGTATCGTCTTGAGACTTCCAAAGGTAGTAGCGAAGGATGGGGCCAATCTCAAAAGTTGGATCAAGATTGCGCATACCCTTTCTCAATCGATCGGCAGCACTGTTTACATTCAAACCTAAATTAAAACTAAGATCCAGAACAAGCTTTTCGTTAAAGCGCATGATGTGACCACGGATGTAGCCGTTTTCACCCTCAAAATTTTTCCCGCGAATGGTATAAGCTGGAAAAGGAAGTTGGTACCAATCATTTTGCGGAGAACCTCGATAATGATCAGCTCGAAAGGGTAATACGCCCACACCTGCTTCCCACAAAGGGAGAGTCTTAGGTGGATCAGCGAGTAATGGTACACTGAAAAGAAAAAGAATTAGCAGCACTGCTGCTGATCGCCCTTTAATTGAGAGTGTCGATGAGTGTGTTGAAGGTTTTTGGCGTGAGCAAAAACTAAAAATAGACTGCCGCAAATTGAAATCCCATGGCTAACTTGATCTGAGACCTTATCTTCTAACAGAATTCCCATGAAGACTAGCATAAGACCCAACATGGCCAATTTTAATATCCACGTGATGCCATGTTTTCGGTAACCTGGCACAAAGGCCAATGGGGACGTAAAAAGAATCACAGTCGCCATAACAACGTGAATCCATGAGGAGTCAAAGAAGGTTTTTACAAAAGGAAAAAATATCGGAGCGAAAGCCACCATAACACAGTGGATAACACAGGCCGATGAAAAGGCAATCCCGAGGCGGTCCCAAACGACTTTTTTCATAGAGCGAGGTATACCCGACTTTGAATTCATCGTCTATAATAGGTCTTCATCGTTCAAGATGAATTTGTAAAAACTACTTTCCTTGTTTAGGAGTTAACATATGAAAATCACATTTATCCTTCTTACTCTCATGATGAGTTTCCAGGCATTGGCCCTTCGATTTGAAGTTGATGTCGCTGGGATGACTTGTGGGATGTGTGTTGAAGCCATCACCAAAGAATTAAAAGCTACAGAAAAAGCTGAAAAAATCTCGGTGAGTTTGGAAAATCGCAAGGCGTATTTCGAAGAAGTAAAAGGCAAAAAAATGTCGGATGCTGAAATTAAATCTGCGATTAAGAAAGCTGGTTACGAAGCCACAAAAATTCATCGCAAATAAGATGGCCCTCCTTCACATTCTGTTTGGATCCCAAACAGGAAATGCGCAAAATCTTGCCCATCAGATAAGCCAAGAGCTCGATCAGTCTGGAATTGAATCTCTAGTCATGGATATGGGGGAAGTGGATCCTGAATCTATTCATCACTTTAAAAATATTCTGATTGTCACTAGCACTTATGGAGACGGAGAAGCGCCAGATAATGCCTCAGATTGGATGAGTTATCTAAAATTTGCCGATGAATTGAATCTCTCACACTTGAATTACTCCGTCCTTGGTCTAGGGGACACTTACTATCCGTTTTTTTGTCAGTGCGGAAAAGATTTTGATCATTACTTGTCTAAACATGGCGGGCATAGTCTCGTTCCTCGAATTGATTGCGATCTTTATTACGAAGAACAGTATGGTCCTTGGTTGAATGAGTTAATTAAAGTGTTAAAAGATCGGTCAAGAGAGTAAACTGTAACTATAATTTTTCTGATCAAGGATGGTCATTTGAAAATTGGAATTCTTTCCCGTAATCCACGTATTTATTCTACTCATCGCCTAGTGAAGAGTGCACTGGCCAGAGGACATCAAGTTCAAGTTGTAAATCCTCTTCGTTGCTACATGAATATCACATCTGCTAAACCCATGGTTCATTATCGCGAGCAGCTGCTTAATGACTTCGATGCTATCATTCCTCGAATCGGGGCGAGCGTCACTTTTTATGGCACTGCCATTTTACGACAATTTGAAATGATGGGGACTTACTCATTAAATGAATCCACTTCAATAACAAGGTCTCGAGATAAATTGCGTTGTTTGCAAATTCTTTCTCGATCGGGTATTGGGCTCCCAACGACGAGCTACGCTCACTCAACAAAGATGACGGGAAAATTAATTGAGATGGTAGGGGGAGCTCCTTGTGTGATTAAGCTCATAGAAGGTACTCAAGGCAAGGGCGTGATTCTCGCCGAAACACCCAAAGCTGCCGAATCAGTGATTGATGGTCTCAGACAAATGAAGGCGCATTTTCTGGTCCAAGAATTCATTAAGGAAAGTAACGGTTGCGATATCAGGGCCTTTGTAATTGGGGATAAAGTTGTGGCCAGCATGATGAGAAAGGCTAAAGAAGGGGAATTTCGCTCGAATCTTCACCGGGGCGGAACGGCCATCCCCGTGGATATTTCAAAAGAAGAGGCCCAGGTGGCCATTAATGCGGCAAAAACTTTAGGCCTGAGTGTCGCCGGAGTGGATTTGCTCCGCTCATCCCGAGGTCCCTTAGTCCTTGAAGTGAATTCATCACCTGGACTTCAGGGAATTGAAGCCTCAACTGGTCTTGATATTGCCGGAATGATCATTGATTACATTGAAGAAAACGTCGAAAGAAATCGCGATCATTACAAGGGCTAACGAAGAAGAAGTTTCTTTCGATCTGAAAGACTTAGTTCAAAAAATGTACTCAGATCTTGCAGTTCGTGTTGTTGTAAAAACTCCATAAGTTTTTTATTCAACGATTTTAGTAACTCTGGGCCACCATAGATGTAAGCAGTGTAAAGCTGGATCGCTTTTCCACCCAATGACCAAAATTCTTTTATGTCTTCAAAATGAGAAAATCCCCCTACACCAATGAGTTCAAGGGAGGATTGTTGCTCGAGAACGATCTTTCTTATGGCCTTGGCCTTCTCTTTAAGTAAGGCGCCAGACACTCCACCCACTCCTCTGTCGGGCATCATGGTCGTGTTGGTGGCAATAAGGCCAGTGAGCTTGAAGTCTTCGGCAATTTGGATGAGCTCGATGACTTTAGAGGAGTCAAGATCTGGAGCAATTTTTAAATACAGATCTTTTTTTGAAATGGATTTTAATTCTTTGAAGAGTTCTGAGAGATAGGACTTCTCTTGCAGGGCCCTGAGACCGGGCGTATTGGGTGAGGAAACATTGACGACAAAATAATCAGCGACGTCATCTAAGGTCGCCATCATTGTTCCCAATTCATCAATACTTTCTTCCGCGGAGGAATCTTTATTTTTTCCGATATTCACACCAAGTGGAAGAGAGCGATTGAAGGCCTCAAGTCGCGGCGAGATCTGCTGCAAACCTTCGTTGGGAAAGCCCATGGAATTTCGCAGGCTTCTTTCTTCTGGATAACGAAAAAGTCTTGGCCTCGGATTCCCTAGTTGGGGCCTTAAGGTCACTGTGCCACATTCGAGGGCGCCAAAGCCTTGAGCGCTAAAAAAAGGAAGGGCTTCAGCATTTTTATCAAGCCCAGCAGCAAGTCCAATAGGAGATTTCCAATGAAGAGTCCCCACTTTGAGACTCAATTTGTCATTAGGGATCTCCCCAGAAAGTCGCCCAAGCTCTGGACAGAGTTTGGCCAGGGTAAGGGAATATTCATGGGCGGTCTCTGGTGGAAGAGCAAATAAGATTGGTTTGATTAAATCGTAAAGCATAATTGATCTTATGAAGGTTTTCTATGAAAGTCATTAAGGCCATGAGATAATAAGACCTTCACGAGGTCATATGGCTTTTATCTCATTAATTATTTTTGGTTTCCTGTCATTTGCCAACGCTCAATATTCTGAGCAGCCACTTAAAGAAAGTTCTCATGATCTGCGAACCCAGATCGTGCTGTTCAGTGTTGACGTGAAAAGTGACAGTAAAACACTCATGCTTGAAAGAACCAGCAATGAGGATTATTTTTTGCGGCTCAAGGATCGTGGGCAAGAGTCCATCAAAAAAATCTCTGGACGAGAGGCCGTACGATTGGACCGAGAATTCGCAAGTAAGTTTTTAAAGTGTCAGTACGAATTACCTATGATCGAAGGTGATTGCAAGGTAACGCTTCGCCTTATGATGAAGGGGGAAGTTCAAGAGCTCTGCGAAAAAGACGACAAGAAGACTCAAGAAGTTATTCCCTTTCTTGCCGAACTGGTTAAACGATTTTCACCTTAGAGTGTTCAATTTCTCCTCTGAAAAAAGATTGCCTCATAAGCCTCATAAGTAGAAAATAATAGGATCTTATTCTTGAGTACAACCAATGAGGTTCCATGAAATCCGCTGTTCTACTGTTGTCCCTATCGCTTCTTTCTTTTCCGGCTTTTGCACAAAAAGTGAAGACGGCCCAATCTGAGTCCAATCAAGAAGAGCCTTCGATGTTGGGAAGTCTTATTTCTTCAAAGCCTCGTTACACTCGTGAGATGGTTTTAGGAAATATTCTCAAAGGTGCGCTTGAAAATATGCATCTTTCAAATAAACAAATTGATAATGCTCTTTCTGATAACGCCTTTAAGGTTTATCTCGAGAGAATTGATTATGGTAAGCAATTTCTGTTGGCCTCGGATGTAAAGGCCCTTGAAAAATATAAAAGAGAATTCGACGATATGCTCATCTCGGGTGATCTTGCAATCCTAGAAGCAAGTGCTGAAGTGTTGAATAAGCGTATTGGTCAAATTGAAAAATATGTTGAGACTCTTTTGGCCAAGCCACTTGATTACTCTAAAAAAGAAACTCTCGAAACAGATCCTAAAAAGCGAAAATTCCTCCTCTCTGAGAAAGATCTCTATGCTCACTGGGAAAAATTGATGAAATTTGAAATCCTGGGAAGAATGATCGACCTCAAGGAAGAGCAAACTGGTGTTGCGACGGATGAGAAAGGGAATAAAAAGAAACCCACTTCTGATAAAAAACTCTCTGATGCTGAAATGGAAGTTGAAGCTAGATCAAAAGTGTTGAAAAGTTATAAAAAGATTTTTTCTCGTCTCGTGAATGAAAAACGTTCCGACAAGCTTGATAAATTCTATAATTCGATTACTAAAATCTTTGATCCTCACACGAATTACCTCGTTCCTGAGGAAAAAGAAGATTTTGATATTGATATGTCGGGTAAACTAGAAGGAATTGGAGCGATTTTAAGAGAGGATAATTCCTATATTAAAGTTGAAAAGATTGTTCCTGGATCTGCTTCTTGGAAAACAAAAGAAGTTGAGGCTGAAGATATCATCCTTAAAGTTGGTCAAGGTAAAGATGAGCCAGTTGATGTTGTTGATATGAGCCTTCGCGATGCTGTTAATTTGATTCGTGGAAAAAAAGGGACTGAAGTTCGACTCACTATCAAAAAGCCAAATGGTTTGGTGAAAGTCGTTCCTATTATTCGTGATGTGGTTGAGATTGAAGAATCCTATGCACGTGGGACCGTTTTAGAGCTTACTCCAAATAGTACAAAGATTGGTTACATCAACATTCCAAAGTTCTATAGAGATTTTAATGACCGTGCTGGGCGAAATGTAACAGATGATACTCGCAAAGAGATCCAGCGTTTAAATGCTGAGGGAGTAGAAGGCCTAATTCTTGATCTTAGAAATAATGGTGGCGGAGCACTCGAAGATGCTCGCATGATTTCAGGATTGTTTATTGATAAAGGGCCGATTGTTCAGGTTAAGGCCCATACAGGTGCAGTGGATATTCTTGCTGATACGGATCCTACGGTTGATTTTAAAAAACCAACAATTGTTTTAATTAATCGTTTTTCAGCTTCTGCATCTGAAATTGTCGCAGCTGCCTTACAAGATTATGGTCGTGCGGTGATCGTGGGGGGAGAGTTTTCTCACGGAAAAGGAACTGTTCAGGCGGTGGTTGATCTTGATGGGTATGTCTCTCCTATGGCCAAGTCCTATTCACCTTTGGGAGCCTTAAAAATCACTATCCAAAAGTTTTACCGCGTGAATGGTAGTTCGACTCAGTATAAAGGTGTGACTCCAGACATCATCCTTCCTGATCAATACTCACATCTAGAAACAGGTGAGAAATTTTTGGATTACTCTATTCCTTGGGGAGAAGTGAAGCCAGTTAAGTACACTCGCTGGGATCAAAAATATGATCTTAAATTTCTCAAAAATCAAAGTTCCGCTCGAGTGAAAAAGGATCAAAAATTCAAAAATATTCTCGAAGCGATGAAATGGTATAAGCTTCAAAAAGAAGACTCAAAAAGATCACTTGTCATGAGCGATTATGAGAAATATAGAAAAGATTTACGCGAGAAAAGTGATGTTTTCAAAAAAGATATGGAGAGTAAAAGTCTTGTCGTAAAAGATCTTTCCCCTAAGAAAGATAAAGCTCAGCAAGAGAAATTCGAAGACTTTTCTAAGACGTTGAAGAAAGATGCAGTCATTGAAGAGTCCATGAATATCATGTTCGACATGCTAAAAATGGGTAAGAAGTCTTAACCGTTTTTTTGCCAATGGAAAATGAAAAAAAAATCAAGCTCGATGAACTCCCCGATGAGGGGAGTGGGCCTGAAATAAAAATCAAACCCATTTTCAGGCCAAAACCTGAACCAAGGGTTCAAAACCTCAAGAAGTTAGATGCAGCAGGGAAATTAGAAAATATTTCTCTGCGGTGGCATTTTGATATTCCTCAAAAGCATTGGGGATGGCTTTGGACAATTTTGGTCCTGTGGGGTCTTCAGAAGTCTTCTCTTCTAGTTAATCTGCTGAATAAAAACGTTGATCCTGCAGAGGAGACATTATCTTACATCGGGCAATCACTTTTACAGGCCTTTGATATTGATTATCTGATGGCCCACCCAATCGCCTTCGCCTTATTGATTCCTATTTTTTTCAAATTTAAGTCACCCTCACCGTTTTTTTTTGAAATAACCTTCGATGGCATTGAAACTGTCAGGAAAGTTGACTTTGATAAGCATGAGGGGCTTCACAGAATTAAAATGCAATGGGCCGAAATCGTTAAAGTGATGAGGACAACTTCCAAGGGACGGGAGGTCTTAGTCATTTCGGGTTCGTCAGATGAGACAGCTGAGATAATTTGGGATATTGATGACGTTAAAAAGAAAGTTATTAAAAGAGTACTGAGAGGGCTACTGTCTAAAAAGCACCCCTTTCGGGAATTTATTGAAAAGGATGTTACTTGAAATCGCAACTTACACTAGAGCAGAAATATGATTTTTATGAACGTTCGGTTCAAAATGCTGAAGGCGAAGTGTCTTTTATGCATGATGAGTACAAGCGTTTTTATGGCCATTCTCCTTTTATTTTTCGAGAGGACTTTTGTGGGACCGGTGCCATTTCGTGTTCTTGGGTTCAACAAGATAAAAATTGTGAAGCTTACGGAGTCGATTTAGATCCTGAACCGATTAAGATGGGGCTTGAAAGGCATTTCTCAAAGCTTTCTAAGACCGAACAGAAGCGTATGCATTACTTGCAAAAAAATGTTCTCACCGTTAAAACTCCACCGGTTGACGTGATTTGTGCTTTTAATTTCTCCTACTTCATTTTTAAGTCACGTAAACAGATGCTTCAATACTTCAAGGCCGTACGTAAATCTTTAAATAAGCAGGGTGTTTTCTTCCTTGATATATTTGCAGGGCCTGAAAGCCAAAAGCTTGTGACTGATGTCAAAAAGCTTAATGGTTTAACTTATTATTGGGAATGCCAACACTTCAATCCCTTTACCCATGAGTGTACGTTTGCCATACATTTTAAAGATGCTAAGGGGCGAAAGCATAATAATGTCTTCACTTACAATTGGCGATTTTGGACCATGCCTGAAATTCGAGATATTTTGATCGAGGCGGGATTCTCTAAAACAGTTGTCTACTGGGAAGGGGATGATGATGAAGGAAATGGGAACGGTGTTTTCACTCCCGCAGAGGACGCTGTCAATTGCGATGCATGGGTCTCTTATATTGCTGCTTTGACTTAATTGTGAGGAGAGAAAATCTTGAAAGACTTTAAGCAATTATTTGAAAATGATTTTAAGCAAACTCAAGCCGATTGGGAAGCGAGCCTGCGCACGGAGCTTAAGCTTGAAGATATTTCTGGTAAAACACTAAAAAAGATCATGGACCTTGGACCGTGGCCAACGCTTAGTCTCCAGGCACCCAAAGAATCCTCTTTGTCGAGCCAGACCAAATGGAAAAAAGCATCCCAAACTTATATTAAAATTGATCCGAAAAAAATCCTGGGCTACCTTCACGACGATTTGCTAAGTGGAGTAAGAGTTTTCTTTTTTTACACCGAAGATCTTTCTCAGAATGTATGGAACTCTATACATGAGCACTTTATCTCCTTTGAGCATAAAGACGAACTTGAAATCTATGTGTTGGGTTCTACAGATATAGAAATGGCTTCTTCCTTAAAGGTTTTTGATTCGCAAAATTTTATCGACGCTCGTGAGATTCATTTGTTAGGTGGAAATTCTGTTCACGAGTTAGCTTTCCTCGCTTGTTGCTATATAGATCATCAAGATGCTTTGGCAATAGGGCTGCATCTTGATTCACATTTCTTTAAAAATATAGCACGTGTTCGCGCCTTGAAGTTAATCCTTGAAAAAATCACGATAGTAACTGGAAAAAGCAAGAGGCCCCAGGTCGTCGCTCTTAACTCATATCGAGAGTGGACACTCTTTGAGCGCTATTCAAATATTCTCCGTAATAATACGCAGGTTGCTTCAGGACTCATTGCCGGAGCTGAAGTGATACAATCCTCTGGATATCAAGTCCTTTTTGATCTAGAGACTCAAGAAAACGATGTCACCCATAATGAACGATCTCTCAGAATGGCCCGGAATACATCCCATATCCTATCTCTGGAGAGTACCTTGGGAATTGTTGAAGATGCTGCCTATGGCAGTTTTCATATAGAGAATCTCTCTCAACGTTATGCAGAGGAAGCTTGGCTCCTCATGCAAAGGCTCATCCATCTTAGTGCCTCAGATCGTTTGAAATCGCTCAATCATGAAATTCAACTCTCTCGAGAAGAAAGGCAGGAGAGAATGAAAATTCGGAAAGATGTTTTTGCTGGCATTAACGATTTTCCTAACGTTGATGAACATTTACTTGTTGAATTGAAGAATCCGGTGATTTTTCGGCCATCAAGGATTCTTGAAGAGCTCCGACTTAAGGTTCAGGATATGAAAAAGAGGCCACAGGTTCAAATCCATTGCCACGGAGAGATGGCCTCTTTGAATGCCAGAGTCAGTTTTATAAAAAATTATTTTGAGATGATTGGACTTCAGGTCATTCTAGGACTTCAGGAAGTAGAATCGCGAATTATTGTTTTGTGTGCCAAAGATGAAGATTATTTAGAGTTCTCAAAGACGATTCAGAATGAAAAATCATTGTCTTGCTATGTTGCAGGCAAGATTCAAGTTCCAGGATGTGAGTCTATCCATGCTGGACAAAATGTTTATGAGGTTCTTTTGAGGCTTGCTCAAAAGATGGGAGCTGTCGTGTGAGTAAAATTGATTTCAGCAAAGTTGCTTGGGAACCATCTCAATTAAAAACCAATCCTCCTGAAAAGATATTCACCTATCCGGAGGGAATTGATTTAAAAACTGTGTATTCGCCCAGTGATTTAAAGTTTTCCTTTTTAACTCATTCTTTGCCTGGGATGAGACCATTTATTCGAGGTCCTTACGCTTCAATGTATTCTGTGAAGCCTTGGACGATTAGGCAGTATGCTGGGTTTTCCACCGCCGAAGAATCCAATCGTTTCTACCGCGATAATTTAACAAAGGGCCAGAAAGGTCTTTCTATAGCCTTCGATCTCGCGACTCATAGAGGCTATGATTCGGATCATCCTCGAGTCAAAGGCGATGTGGGCATGGCCGGTGTCGCAATTGATTCGATCCTAGATATGCGCATTCTCTTTCAAGGCATTCCATTGGATCAAATGTCAGTCTCCATGACTATGAATGGGGCCGTGATACCTATTTTGGCATTGTTTATCATTGCGGGTGAGGAGCAAGGAGTTTCGCCGGATAAACTTACGGGGACTATTCAAAACGATATCTTAAAAGAATTTATGGTGAGAAATACTTATATTTATCCACCAAAACCCTCGATGAGAATCATTGCAGATATTTTTAGTTACACGTCTAAGAATATGCCAAAGTTTAATTCAATTTCCATTTCCGGTTACCATATGCAGGAAGCAGGTGCCACAGCTGATCTCGAACTCGCTTACACACTTGCGGATGGATTAGAATACTTGCGAACTGGTGTGAAAGCAGGGCTTGATATAGACCAGTTTGCTCCACGGCTTTCTTTTTTCTGGGCCATTGGCATGAACTATTTTATGGAAGTCGCTAAGCTCAGAGCGGGAAGATTACTGTGGTCAAAAATTGTCTCTGACTTCAATCCCAAATCACAAAAATCCCTTGCTCTTAGAACTCATTCTCAAACCTCAGGTTGGAGCTTAACGGCCCAAGATGTCTTTAATAATGTGACTCGAACCTGCATTGAAGCCTTGGCCGCAACTCATGGTCACACTCAAAGCTTACATACTAATTCTCTGGATGAAGCTTTGGCACTTCCTAGTGAGTTTTCGGCTCGAATTGCTCGCAACACGCAACTGTTTATTCAGCAAGAGACGGATACTTGTGATGTGATTGATGCCTGGGGTGGCAGTTACTTTGTAGAATCATTGACTCAGGAACTGGCGGAAAAGGCGTGGGCCCATATTCAAGAAATTGAATCTCTTGGGGGCATGAGTGCAGCGATCGCTAAAGGCATTCCTAAAATGCGTATTGAAGAAGCGGCTGCCCGCACTCAGGGACGGATTGATTCCGGGGTTCAACCGATTATTGGAGTGAATCTCTATAAGCGACAAAAAGATGATGTGCCTAATATTCTTCAAGTTGAAAACTCAACTGTGAGAGAGGCCCAAATAGAGCGACTTAAGCAGTTGAAGTCTCAGAGGGACCCAAAGCTGGTAGAAGAAAAATTGCTGGCGCTTACAAAAGCGTGCGAAAATGGTCAAGGGAACTTACTGGCCCTGGCCGTCGAAGCCGCACGGGCCAAGGCGACAGTAGGGGAGATGAGTTTGGCGAT
>CANFNX010000106.1 GCA_947448495.1 Bacteriovoracaceae bacterium
ATGGTAAAAGGTAAAAAGAGTTGTGTGGCAAACTCCACAGGCTCTGGATCCGTCATAAGTTTGATCATGAGATTCATGGCGACCGGATACCATTTTGCCGTTCTTTCATCCCATTTGACCTGGACAATTTTTTTGCCGTCGGACTTATCTTTTCTAATAAAGTGTAATTCTTCATGGGCGATTCGGACAAAGTCCTCAATACTAAAACGTCCGTGTTTGATTTCATGCCAGACTTCCCAACGAGATCTTTCGGCAGTCGCTAAGTCATCCATCACTCGAGCGGGAATTCCGGCAATCTGAGTTGGAAGCGCGACACACCCATTACCAGAAAGCCAGTCTGTGATGTACTGTAGGGACTGAAAGACATTATAGCGAATTTCATCTGGATGATTATTCGCGATAAAATCTGAAGCTTTGATATCTGCTACAATCAGTGAGCGGGCATACAGTGGGTTGCTTTTATCTAGACCTATAATGTCTGGGCCATGAATAAAATCAAGAATCTCTTGATGGTATTTTTTATCTAAAAGAGACGTCACCAGTGTGTTTAGTTTTGTAGAGTCCCCATTTTTATGAATCGTCCAGGCCTCTACGAGAGCGAGTCCAAGGCGAACGAAGTCTGGATGGGCCACCCAGAATCCCGTTAGGTCGCGCTTAAATTGAGTGATCACATCTCGGATATAACCTTTGATAGTAATTTGGAAAGAGGGACCCATAAGATCATTATTGATGGGAAGGATGCCATACATTCCTCCCACTTTGATACCACCACGAGGTCCAACCACATTGGCGAGCAAATCATGGGAGGCCTTAATATATTTGATCACAATGTCGGGATCGGCCTTAACAGGAATTCGGTAATGACTGTCTTCTTTAAAAAGGCGTGCCGTTGAGGCGAGATAGTCATGCCATCCCAGAGACGCTCCGACAAAATATGGGTAGAGCTCATCCATGATTTCATGCGTGCGAAACACGGCCCTTGGATTTTCAAGGACGATCATCAAGCGGATAGTTCCGACTTGGTAGGATGGATGACGAGCATGAATCATCTTCTCCGCAGTTTCCATCATCATACGGATGTATCTGGCCTCTTCTTCATTTTCTAATTTAGGGACGTAAAAGACCATGGCCTTTGGATTGTGCCAATTTTTGAAAAGGTGTAGAGCGAAATCATAAAGATGCAAAGGTATCGGGTTCTTTTTATAAAAAAGAAAAAAACAAGGCAGAGCAAGACCCGGGAATCTTTTGATGGGATGAGATCTTTTTTCAGAAGCTAATTCATACTTCTTCCCATTTCCTTCATCGACAAAAGAAAGTGTACCATCAAGGCAATGGGTAAGATTCACTCCCGCCGAGATCAAATCTTCGCGAAGAGGAGTTTTGGAGTCTTCATCATCTGCACCCCATTTAGGGATATTTTTTTGAGTTGCGAGAAGTTCTTCCACTATAGCAGGTTCATCTTTTAGTTTTCGATGATAGGCATTCATGGCGTTGACAGAAAGTTTGGCATTGTCCGGTGGCCCAAAGAGGGTCACGTGGTTGCCTTGCAAGTACTCAGGGATCGGTGCAATGGGATTGCCCGCCTTGGAATGATAATCTTTTCTTTTAGGGCCTATGACGATACGTCCGTCTCCATCTTCGAGCCCTAGGATTGTTTGATAATCTTCACTTAAGAAATCTCGCTTCCACTCGTTGTTAAAAGCGGCGGTTGCTTTGGTTCGTTCATCTATAAATTTTCTATCTTTGATTCGTTGATTTAGGATGATATTTAAATCGGATTCAATTTTTTCATAAAGTTCAACCAGAAACTCAAAAGCTTCTTTGGTTTCAAGGCCTCCCGTCGGCCCCACAGATACGAGTTCGCTCATTTCGAAAGTTGGAGTGGCTTCCTTGAGGAGGTGCTCAAGCAGGGAGTCTGAAATAAAATCTCTATAATAGGGAATTGATCGTTTCATCATATTAGCTGCCTCGGTAGGTCGAGTATCCGTAAGGGTTAAGAAGAAGTGGGACGTGGTATTTTCTTTCGGTGTTTGTAATTTTAAAAATAATCGGTGTGTTCATGAAGAAATGCTCATGAGCTCCATAATAATCTTCAATATGAAAGGTGAGACGATAAATACCCTGTTCTTTTGGGCAATTAAAAACAATGCGCCCGTCTGAGTTGGTTTTATCTGTTCCGATTGTCTTCCAACTGACTCCTTCTTGTTTTTCTAGGACAACGGGAACATCTGATGCTGGCAGACCTTTGGTCGTATCAAGAATGTGAGTGCTGATCATCACGAACTCCTAAGGCTTAAAAGTAAAAGTGAGAGTGGGGACGATACCATCACCAGAAATTGTTAGTTCTTGTTTTTGAGAACCAAAAATTTCATGCCAGGCCTCAATAGTATAATGCCCCGGAGGGAGATCTTTAATGAGGAATTCTCCCTTCGTATTTGTGACCGAAAAATAAGGGTGGTCCATCACTGCAACATAGGCATTCATCCACGGGTGAACGCTACATTTTGCCTGAACAAAAAGTTCCGGTTTACTGAAGACTTTGGTCTCACGCTGGTCTTTTTTTGGCATGGCCATATTAAATTTTTGGTTCAGGTTCGTAATTGAGCGAACATTGTGAAAAATTGGATCAGAGTTTACGAAGGTGACTTTTTGTCCCACTCGGGCAGCTGCTACTCTTGGCGTATAAATACAGTGACGTTGATCAAGGATCACTTCATCAGTTGGGACATCGGAAAATATTTTACCTTCAAGACCGTTTGAGATTCTCACTAAGACATTTTCGAGTCTGCCATCGTGAACCAAAACTTCATTAGAGAAAGCTTCTTTCACTCCCCCTTGGCTGCATCCAGCGGGTAAAGAGAGCTTTTTACCTTGCGGGGGAGTCCCCTCAAAAATCACCACTCCTTTCACATTGACTGTAGGGCCAGTGGCCTCAACTTTTGTCGTGACAGGTGCAACCGGTTCTACGACGGGTGCCTCATGGATATCCTGAACAACTGGGGCGTCTGAACTAGATGGGGTTTTCGTAAAAATGATCACCGCCGTAATAAGACTGAGACCTACGATCGCCGAAATCATTGAGCGCCTTGGATTTGAAAGACGGACCACAAAATACTCGCGAATCGCAGCTCCTGCTGCACTGATGATGAGGAGGATGAGCCAGTTATAATCGTGACCATAGGTTTGAGGAAAATGGTTACTGATCATGATGAAAATAACTGGAAGAGTGAAGTAAGTATTATGAGTGGATCTATTCTTGGCGTTTTTTCCCCAATCCAGATTAACGGCTTCACCCTTTTTAGAGGCTTCAACCATTTTGATTTGGCGAGGGATAATTCTCATGAACACGTTGGCCGTCATCCAAGTTCCGAGCATAGCCCCGATATGAATATAGGCAGCTCTGCCACTGAGAGTGTGGCATAGCAAATAACTCATGGCCGTTAACCAACTCAGAGTCATGATATGACCCAGGATAGGGGTGGTTTTGGTAAAAGATCTTTCCCATAGAAAATCGTAAAAAAACCATGAGCCAAAGACAGAGAACAAAGAAAGAATAATCGCCTTTGAAAATGTAATGTCTGAAACCATGGAATCTAAGAGCATGGTCCCTTCACCTGTATAATAGACAAGTCCGACGAGTATCATCCCACTCATCCAGGTCCAATAGGATTCCCATTTGAACCAGTGAAGACGCTCAGGAACTTTAGTCGGCCCCATGAGAAGTTTCTCAACGTGGTAAAATCCACCACCATGAACCATCCAAAGATCTCCCACATGACCAGGGCTTGTGGATTTTTCATTAAATTCAAAGCTACGATCGAGCCACATAAAAAATATCGAAGTTCCTATCCAAGTCACGGCAACTGTAATGTGAAGCCATCGGACTAAAAGTAAAAGCCAATCGAAAACATCTTGATTCATGGGGAAGTCTGCTCCTGAAGCTAAAAAGTAACCCATTTAATCACTTCAGCTGTGAAAAACCAACGTAAAAACAAGCGCTTGAGTCCTGGAGTGTGAAATAATTTCAATCAGTTAGGCATTCACAAGTGGCCAAAGATAAGTTAGATTGCCCACATGAGTTTAAAACCTAGATCATTGAGCTTTTATCTGAGTGCAAGTCTTATGCTGCATCTCTCATGCATGGTCTTTGCATTGAAATTGTCTTCGCACCAGAATGTTCCAAGTGCCCCACAAAAAATGAAGATGAGTATCGTTTTTTCCGACAAAAAGGTCATGCAATTGAGCCCGACCCAACCTCTCATTTCTAAGAAACTCAGTACCATCATTTCTGCTCAAGAAAATGTTCCTGCAGAAACTTTAAAAAATGAATCACTGTCACAATCTGCTAGTTCTACTGAAGGTGTTCTTTCTGGAGCTGAAGTGGCAGATGTCAAATATAAGTATTTTTCAGAAATTGCTCATACGATCCATCGACATAAGCAATATCCTCGCAAGGCCTATTCACTCAACCAAGAAGGTACTGTTGTGGTGAGGCTCAAGCTTGGCAAGGAAGGTAATATTCTGGATTTGATGGTGGTAGAAGCATGTCCCTTTGAGAGTTTAAATCACGCCACCCTCGACACCATAAGTAGTATCGAAAGATTCCCCCCTATCCCTAAAGAATTGGGTCTTGAGGAAATGACTTTCAGAATACCCATTGAGTATAAGATTAATTTGTAGTGAATCGATTGATCTTTAAAAGACCTAGAGCTTCGGCGACTAAACTCATTCCATAACCAACATCAACTTCATACCATTTGACTGAAAATTTCGCCCGTTTAGGAAAGTGGTGATGATTATTTTGATATCCTTCACCAAATACAAACAGTCCGACAAAAGTGTTGTTCGTCGACTGATCATTGGTCTCAAAATTTCGATGACCAAAACGATGGGCCAGAGCATTCACCATCCATCCCTGCACGGGGTGACTCATTATCCCCATAAAATAAGCAACCCCAATAAGCTGAGATTGAAAGAAGTGACTGAGAGTGAATGCCAAGATTCCATGAACGATGTAAGGCAGCCAAGATAGATTATAGCGATTGGTAATACCGACATCAAAAGGAATGTCGCTGACTAAAGAGGTGTACTCTGGATCGTTTTTTAAAAGTCTTTGCTGAATTTGCAAATAGGATTTGTATTGGCCAACCCACACTCCGAAAACACCGAAAGTCGAAGGACTGTGAGGATCTTTTTCCGTATCAGAATACATGTGATGGAGTCTGTGCATGCACGCCCAGGTTTTTGGGTCAAGCCCAGTGAACCATCCCCCTGTAAGACCGAGCCAGCTCATCATTTTGGGGCCGAGAATAATCGCTTTATGGGTTAGGGCCCGATGATAGAGCACACTAATATAAAACATGTTAATGATGTAACCGAAGAGAAAAAAACTTAGGGCCCAAATCCAGTTTGTCATAGATCCTTTTATTTTCCTGATAAGAGTGATTGTTTAAGTTCTTCAGTGGGAGGATTTTTTCCAAACCACATCGAGAGAAAACTTTTTTGGAAGTCTTTACTTCTTATTTCTCCCTTGAATTTATCATTTTCGTAAAACTTTGTGGAGTCATTAAGAAGTTCAATGGTTTGCCGACGCTCATCTTTGATGGCACCAAAAAAACTTTTAAGCTCTTGGATATGCTTTTTTAGCTCTGGGTACTGGTATTCCACACTTTCTTTGAACTGATAATCCCATGCCCGATCAACATCCGATTCACTAAAGTCTTTGAGATAGGTCATGACAAAACAAATAGGTCTTTGTTCGAGCTCTGATCCGGTCCCCGTCTTGATTTTTTCAGATGAAAAGAGTGAAAGAACGTAAATTTTTATCTTAAAAAAAGTCGCCGTTCTCACACCAGCTCCACTTAACTGAATTTCTTTTTGATCACACTTAAATTGATCAGGAATCACGACACCTTCAATCGTGCGGGATGCCCAACCAGAAGAAAGGATCAAAAGCCCAGCGAGGATTAAACTCTTTTTGAAAAAAGATAATGAGAAACGCCCCATTCTTGTCCTTTGTCGTAGCCAAAGAGTTCTGCACAGGACATGAAGAACACCCTCCAGCGGTTAAACCATTCAGTACTTTCACTTCCATAAGTTTTTTTGAAAATTTGCATGATGATTTCACTATTATCATCCATGTTTTTCAGCCAGTCTTCTGACGTTTTCTGGTAATGAGTCCCGTCCCAGGCCCAAGATGTTTCCAGATAGAGGTCTTTTTGGAATGAATAAAGAAGATGATGAGATGGCATTTGACCACCGGTGAAAAAATATTTCCCCATCCAATTGTCCTCACCCTCAACTTCAAAAGGGTAAGAGTATTCTTTATGGGTGAAAATATGAACAAAGAGTTTTCCTTCAGGAGTCAGGACATCTGAAATCTTTTTTAATAGCTCTTGATAATTCTTGAAATGCTCAAACATTTCAATGCTCATCACTCGGTCAAAAGATTCAAATTCAAGAGCAAGGCTCTCAAGTTGAGATATATCCCTTGTGAGAACAAGCACATTCTTTAGTCCTCTCTCTTTTGCCTGACTATCAATAAAGGCTTTCTGAGGGGCGGAGTTGGAGATCGCAACAATTTGAGAATTCGGAAAAGTTTTTGCCATGTGAAGAGTGAGGGAGCCCCATCCACAACCAAGCTCAAGAATTCTCATGCCATCTTTAATTTGGGCACGCTCACAACTTATTTTGAGGGCATTATCTTCGGCTTCTCCGAGGGTTTTCGTGTGAGCATCATAAAAGCAAGAGCTATACTTTAGATTTTTACCAAGAACATGTAGAAAAAACTCAGGGGGCAATTCATAGTGCTGTTCATTGGCATCTTTTGTATGAACGGCAAGTGGAGAGTGTATAAGGCCCTGCTTGTAGGCCTCGGCTTGGTTTTGTTTTTCCGCCAGTGAATGAGTCGTCAACTCCTCGATGCGTTGTTTGCAGAGTTTGCGTATTCCAAAGCGAATCGCTGTATCGGGAATGTGACCTTTTTCCATAGCTTTTATAAAGTGTTCAATCATAGAAGGCTCCTATTACGGTAAAGTGGTTTTGTGAGAATCATTTGCGATAGGCCAATCGCTCTTTCCCTGAACCCCCCCTCACAATAAGAGAAGTAATATTGCCAAAGGCGATAAAGGTAATCTGGGTAGCCTAATTTAGTTATTTGATCTTGATTCTGATGAAGGTTTTTTGCCCAAGACATGAGGGTTTGGGCGTAGTCTTCGGCAAAATCTTTCTGATCAACGAGAATCAAATCTGTCTTCTTTGTGATTGCATTCATCATGGCATGAACCGAAGGGATGCCTGTTCCGGGGAAAATATGTCGCTGGATAAAGTCGACCGATTTTTTGGCATTCTCATAATATTGGTCACGGATGTTAATCGCTTGAAGCACCATAATCCCATTAGGTTTTAAAAGGCTTGAGCATTTTTCGAAATAAGTGTCTAAAAAATCTAATCCCACTGCTTCAATCATTTCAACCGAAACAAGTTTGTCATAAACTCCTGTGAGTTTTCGATAATCTTCAAACAGAATGGTAATCTTATTTTCAAGACCTGCTTCTTTCACTTTTTCTACTGCGTAATTATATTGCTCAGTAGAAATAGTCGTAGTCGTGACTTGACATCCATAAGTTTCAGCAGCGTAAATTGCTAAAGACCCCCAGCCTGTACCAATTTCCACTAAATGATCCGTAGGCCTTAATTCAAGTTTTTCACAAAGGGTTTTGATCTTAAGTTCAGAAGCTTCCTTGAGTGTGGATTGCTTGGATTCAAAAATCCCTGAGCTGTACATCATCGTTTCATCCAGAAATAGTTTAAAAAAGTCATTTCCGATGTCATAGTGAGAGCGGATGTTTTCACGACTTCCTTCAATGGTGTTGCTCCTAAGCCCATGAAAGACTTTTTGCACGGGCTGAAGTAAACTTCCCACGCCGCTATCAATCGCATTGAGAAGGTCACGATTTAAAACAAATAAACGTACAAGATCCGTTAAGTCTTGGGTTTCCCAATCTCCATCGACATAACTTTCACCATTTCCGATGCTGCCGCCAAAAAGGGTACGTGAATAGAAACTTGATTTTTTAACAACGATTTTCGGTTTTAGTGAGCTTGAACGATCACCGAATTCAAAAATCTTTGGGCTTTCTTCAGTTCGATCTTCGACCGTAAAAAGGCCATGCTTTAAATCTACAAACTTTTTAAACAGAATAGATCGGCACAACTTATCGAGGGCTGGGAAGTTGGCCACAACCTTACTCAAGGATTTATCTTTCGGTAAGATTTGGGTCGTCATATTTGATTCTCCTTAGATGGATGCGTATGGAAAGGAACTTTCATAAGAAAAAGTTTTGCCGCCTGATAATAGATGGCGGTCATTGTTTTAAAAGTCACGAAGGGAAAAGACGCAAAAGATAAAAGCACATTCCATGCATTGAATTCTTTTCGTTGTAATTTTAGTGTGGCATCAAAAATAAGCTGTTTTTGATCTTTGTATCTGTCTTGCATATAGACATAGAGATCCTCTGAAGGCGCATGGAAGACCCATGTATAGTCGATGGTCATGGGCATGAATGGAGAGACATGAAAATCTTTCGGGAACTCGAAAACTTGCTTTTCTTTTTCGATTCTAAACACATTTGAGTGTCTCTCACCCCAAGGGGTATTGGTAATTTCAGAAACGACGTATTGAAGCTCATCGTTTTTGGAGTAACAGTAGTAAAAACTTACGGGATTAAAACAAAAACCAAAATAACTGATATTTGTGAGGATAAAGATTTTTCCTTCAAATAATTCCTGGGTAGCCGTGAAGATCGTTTTTTTGACAGCGTCTTGGAGGCTTTCAGATGAATGTCCCAAATAGTGCTTACGCCAAAAAGAAAGAATGCCTGGAAAATTATAACTAAAAAGAAAAGGGAAGCGAAAATGCTCTCTGATTTCTTCGAGATTCAGAAAGTAATAACAGACTGAATACTGGAAGACATTTGTTTTCGGAGAAAGCCTTCGATGTTCTACGATGCCTGAATAGATGGCATTATTTACAGTCATAGACCTAATCCAAAAGATTCAGTCACTTTCAAGGCACTCTTGACACCATCTTCATGAAAACCATTGCCCCAATATGCACCACAGAAATGCGTTCGTGATTTCAGGTTGCTGACCTTATTCCATTGCCGTTGCGATTCGACCGCACTCTGATTATATACTGGATGAGAGTAAGGTATCCTTTTGAACACTTTTTTAGGATCAATTAAATGATCCATGTTCAAAGAAACGAGAAAAGTTTCTGGGGCGCTTATCCCTTGAAGTATATTCATGTGATAAGTTACGGCTACACGGTCCAGCTGAATTTTTGGAAGATAATAATTCCAACTCGCATGACCTAAAACTTTTTTTGGTAAGACAGATAGATCTGTGTGAAGGACAATGTCATTAGGTCGGTAAGAGAAACCATTCATCACTTTCGATTCAATCTCCGAGGGGTCTTTGAGCATCGCCATTGATTGGTTAGCGTGACAGGCTATGATGACATGATCGAATTCTTGCGTTTGATTCAAAATGACTTTTTCACCAGTCCTGACGACTGACGTGATCGGGTGATTTAAGTGAATGTTTTTCTCAAATCGACGGATGATTTTAGGGATGTAAGACTTTGAGCCGCCCTTGAGGACTCGCCACTGGGGGCGCTCATCCACAGTGAGCATCCCATGATGATGAAAAAATCGCACAAAAAAATGCAGTGGAAATTTCTTCATCTCTTCACGACTGGCCGACCATATCGCTGCCCCCATCGGCATAATGTAAAATTCCGTAAATTCTTTAGAGTAGTGATTTTGATGTAAATAATCTTCAAGCGTCATTTGGTCGGGGGCGTCTTCTTTGTGAGCAAGAAAGTATTCAGTCGCAGCCTTGTTGAAGCGGAGAATATCTTTAATCATGCGATAGAAGGATGGGTTCAGGATGTTTTTTCTCTGACAAAAAAGAGAGTTAATTGATGTTCCATTATACTCGAGGCCATTTTCTTCAACCTTTACACTGAAACTCATAAATGAATTTTGAGTCTCTACATTTAGCTCATTCATGAGTTTCACAAAATTGGGATAGTTTCGGTCATTGTGGACAATAAAACCCGTATCGACTTGATATGTCCCAGAGGCGACTTTGATATCGTGGGTGTGAGTGTGACCTCCAAGTCTATCTTCCGATTCGAAAAGATGAACCTCATGCTCTTTAGACAGAACATAAGCAGCAACAAGACCAGAGATCCCACTCCCTATAACAGCAATCTTCACGATCAAACCTTTTGAGATATTTTAAAATATTTTAGTATTTTTTTTAAACTTGGAATCATCACCGGAGTTTCTGAAGCATAGATTTGAAACTCAGGATTATGTTTATGGCGTTCTTCAATTAAAGGGACTCCAGAGACCTTTAGGAGAAGGAAATTGATAAACGCTGGGCCTAATAAACTCCACGCTATTTCCGCTCGTAGTCCACTGAGTCCAATTCCCCACCATAAGAGGGCCTCTCCGAAATAATTTGGGTGTCGACTCAGAGACCAAAGGCCTACATTACAAATTCGATGAGAATGACCTGCTTGGTTTTTGAAAGCATTCTTTTGAAGGTCGGCTATGGTTTCCCACGCTAAGCCTATGGCCCATAAAATAATTCCTAAAACATTGATAGGCGATAATTTCTCTTGTGGGAAATAATGAACTGCGAATAGGGGGAGGGCCACTAGTTGCATCAAGAGAAACTGAAGCCAATAAACTTTAAAG
>CANFNX010000107.1 GCA_947448495.1 Bacteriovoracaceae bacterium
ATTAGCAGAGCGTGCATAGTAACTGGCGCTATCTGTCGCGGCAGCTTTCGAGACATCCCCACGGGTGTACTGACAACCGAGTTCGTAGCGGTCGATCAAAAAATCTCCACCAATATCGACTACGGTGTTACCTAGGCTCCATGGTGTGGTTTTAGGTCTCGCACCAACCCCACTAAATTCGCAACTATAGTATTCGTGCTTTGAGCGATCTTTTAATAGTTTTCCCTCTCGTCCAAGATCCAAACAAGCATTCCGATTGGCCATTTCACGTTTCATGAGGGCCATGTTAGCAGGTGGAAGAATCACGCGGATGATATGAGGATTGCCGGAAGCGCCACCGTAGGTTAAGACTTTACCGTTAAAGAAAGGAACGATCTTGTACCAAAGGATACGACCTTTTTCGATTCCCTCAGGATCGGTAATCATTGCCTGTACTGAGTAGTCGGTAAAGAAGGCCATGCGCTCGGTGGTTTCTGCTTCAGTTGGGCGCTTGCGATACTTATAATTTTTAGCAAAAACAGGGGTATCATTTTTTGTAGTGTTTAACGTGAGATCCTGCCAAGAAAGTTGGTTGTCCGCGGAGCGATAAATTTTGTATCCATACTTGCGGTCTTTTTTTGCTCCCACAAAATCTTGTGAAGATACAAATTCTGTTGCTCCAAAATTTAGAGAAACATCTTTCCACGATAAAGAGACAATTCCATTTTGAGAGGCTGCAACCTTGACTGAATTCACTGTTCCGAAGGCCCCATCAAATTCATCAGAGTATCCAGCAGGCATGTAGGATGAATCATAGTTTCCAGGAGCCAAAAGAAAAGAGCCCGAATCGATGGTATTCGTGTTGGGGTCTACTTTCACTTCGTAAGGAATACCATCTACATTTAACGCCTCGATGATCCGAGATTCGGTAGAGGATATACGACTATTGTTGCTATCAAGTACGTGTGGAAAGCGTCCATCAATTTTCGGCCCGATCGCAAAAACTCTTGTCCACTCGTTAAAGGTCGCCGTCGGCATCGGAGTGACACAGTCTTGGATAGCGGTGTTAAATTCACTGTAAAGAGGTTGAGTACCCATATCCAACTGACTTAAGACACCCACACGATAGCGAGTTCCTGGCCTTAAATTTGTTAAAGTGGTGGTGGTTAGGTTATCCGCAACACTAACCCCTGTATAGGCAGGATTTCCAGCTACAGCATCAGAAAATTTAAAAGATTCATTACTTAAAATAGGGCGATAAAAAACTTTGAACTTGTTATAAATCCCACCAGCTGGAGTCGTCCAGTTGAGTTTGATGGTGTCTTGAACCGCTTGGCAGGAGCCGGTAAGACCTGGAAACTGAGCGACGTTAGGAGTTTTCACTTCCGGAGTGATACAGCGAACGACCCACTGGTCTTTGGCCGGATTGCCAGCAGGAGGAAGTTGGCGAGTTAGTCCTTGATCACGGATCGCAGGGGCAATGGCAAAGCAATACTTGGCCAGAGGTGGATCAGTGGTACTAGGAACATATCTCACACCTTGAATGATCGCCTTGCGACTTGTAAGTGCTAGGGCGTCAGCCAGTTTCAGTTTATCACATTGAGTACGAGAGGAAACCGAAGGTGTTAAATTCGATAGAGGAGTCGGTTCAAAATCAAAATTGTTAGGGGAGCCAGTTGCCGTAGAGGGATCAAGGCAATAGACCTCTAATCGGTCAGCATAGCCTTGAGACAATAGTGGCGGTTCAAAATTTATCGTAATTTCAGCAGTACATTTTGGAGGTAATGAGTTATCGCACTTAACACTAGTGTTGTCTTTAGGATTTTCAATATTGATAATCCCTTCAAAAGGAGCGAGTGAAGGCTGAATTTTAATTCGTCGAGCAACACTGGTGATAGAGCCTTGGTCTTGTCCTGGTACCGCCTTCACTGCGCACGCGACATCTCGACATTGAAGGATTTTAAATTCATACCAGGCATAGGAAGTCAGACCCGATAGGGAAAGAGACGTTTTGTCAGGTGTCGTGGTAACAAAAGTTCCGGTGGTTTCATTCGGGTAAGGGATGACTTTATTAGTGATATCATCCATGACTTGTTCAGTAAGAAGTTCTGGAACGGTATCATTTAAATCTCCCGTGCCTGAGTACTTCATATAAAAGATACGATAGCTCTGAAAGTTTCCTTTTCCTGACGTCCAAGATGCAACCACAGTATCGAAAGCCTTTTCACCAAGTGCATTGTTCACCTTGAAGCTTTCGTCGTCAAAATCAAACACACCAGTGGCCGGATCGGTTTTTATGGTGAGGTATTTCGTATTCACTTCTCGATCGACCGGTATGGCATTGAAAGGGTAGACTAATGAGAGATTATACCATTTTTTATTCACCGCCCTGACTTGTACATAGTAAGTCGTGGAAGGAGAGAGATGGTCGATAATCACTGAGGTATAGTCCCCGGCGGTTGAAGGGGTCATCGGTGTTGTTTCAAAGTTATCTGGTACTTTGATGACTTTTTTGTCTGAGCCATTGTAGTTGTTATCGTTGAGATAGACGGGGTTACCTTCGACAACCTTAACTTCGTAGTACCAAGGATCAGGATCTTGCAGCACGAGTGGAGCATGAATTTTTGCTGATACCCATTCGACTTTGATGGCAGAAGAGGTCATACCCGTGACTTTACTCACACTAGTGATTCCCATAAAGTCGGCTGTTTCGTTATCAAATGTGGTTGCCACAACTTGCTTTTCACTGCGACTTTCGGCACCCGTAAGGGTATCTCTTAAGCGAAGGATAAATTTGTAATCACGATTTGTTTCAAGATTGTTCACCACATAACGTTTTCTCCCCCCTAGGGCATTATCTAAAGAGGAGGGGTTAAGTGTGATAGGGCTAAGGCTACCATTCACAAAAAGTTCATAACGATAGTTTGGATTGTCAGTTCCTAGGGGGGTGAATTCTAATTCAATTTTGTTGTGACTAATCGGACGTGCCAGGTCGAGACCTGGGAAACTAATAATTTGTTTGGTTTCATCACTGAGAGAATTGACGTTCACTTTAGAGTCTTGAACCGTGCCCACGCAAGCTGTGAAGAGTCCCAGCGTGAAGCTATAAATAATGATGAATTTAAATATATCTATTTTTTTCATTGAGATCCCATCACGCAAAAATTTTGCTTATAGGCCTGTCCTGTTTTTGATGCATCGACTGTGCATTTATAGATACTTTCATTAAAGTCACTACGCTTAATTTCTTTGTCGCCAAAAAGGTAGCGAGTCAGAATACCGACTTTGTAATTACCAAGCTCAAGGTAGCTAAATGTGTAAGAGGACATGTACCAAGGGACAATCACCTGAATATATTCTGGATCAGGAAAAATGAGAGGATTATCCAACTGGGTAGTGGCGTTTTGAAAGGTGAACTTATCTAATGAGTTGCTCATTTTTTTGAGATAAATTTCATAATTTTCAAAAATGCCCGCACCAGGAGAGTGCCAAGAAATAGAAATATCATATCCTAATGCATAGGCTTCAAACAGTCCGCCAAAATCATCTGCTGTCGGCGGATTAATCGCTGGAACTGCACACTTCCAGATATTGTTAGGATAGCCGATTTTGTTGCTGCTGGTTGTGCTTTCAAAGACGAATGGATAAATCGTAAAACAATAGTTACCGCTTGTGGTGTAATCGATTCCTGTAATTTCAATCTGTCCGGTACTTCTAAAGTCAAAAGGAGTGACTTTAATCGCAAGTGGGTTATCGGACTCGGAGATTTTGGTGTAGCCAGTCTCACCATTGGCAGGAGCATCATTGTCTTTGACTCCAACAATATAACCATCAAAGTCTCCAGAGGTAAAATCTGGAAGTGAGAAGTTTAAAAACATTTTTCCTACATCTTGTAGCTGTGTCGCTAAAGCGACACTAGAGACGCCATTGAATCCCGCCAGGGTCATTACAGGAGAGCCAGTTACAAGCGGACCCAGCACTTTGACATTGCACTCTGGATCCTGACAGGCGACGAGCTTAAAATTATAAGTTGTGCCAGTGGTTAAGCTCCCAATAATGGTTAGAAAAATATCGCCATAAATTTTACGGCAAGATGTTTCGATATCTGATTTAGGAACACAACTGACACCCGGCTCAAGTGTCACCGATCCCGATGAGTAAAGAATTCTGAGATGATCGTAAACTCCGGTAATAGGCTTCCAGCTGAGTGAAAATGATGATGCTGAGGCGAGCCCTGGGTTTCGATCAAGCTTAAGTGTATCTAGATTTTTAATATTTGCCAGATTGCCATCAAGGGTTTTGATTTCAAAATAGGTAGAGTTCTTTTCTCCACGCAGCTCTGGCTTATTCATGTCAACAATTGAGCCTTGATGAAGACAGCGTACTCGAACGTAATACTTTGTATTGGATTTTAGTCCACGCATCGTGACTTGGTTAATATTGGCATCGAAGTCGACATACTTAACAATTCGATAAGGTTTCACGAGATCGGCCGTATTATCAAAATCCCCTGGGCCAGCTCCGTTTGAATCAATGGCTATGATCTCATAGGATTTTGGATCAGTTTGGGAAGTTCCTAGAAAATTAGTATAATCAACAGTGGCCTGAGTCCAGCGGACATAAATGGCATCTAAACCTTCAACTCCAGGCATATTGCTCACGTCTGAGATGCCGTGAAAATCAGCGACCATATTGCCAAAAGTGGTGGCGTTGACAGTCACCATATTGGTGTCTTTGTCATAAGAGATTTGATCAACGGCTTCAATTTTAATGGCGTAGGTTTTGGCCGGTTCGAGTCCAGTGATCGTGAATTTATAGTAGCCTTGATAATCCTGAGTCAGCGTTTCTGAAGGGGCGGTGAAGGGCACTGGTTTATCACCAGCATAAATATAGTAATAAAATTTTTGCGAGCCACCTGTGGCCGGATTAAAAAAGACTTCAATTTTATCTTGGGCAATAGGAACGGCCTTCGCAATACCTGAAAAAGAAATATTCCCAGATGGTTGAGCAGCAATTTCAGTCAGTGGTGTGGACGCATCTTGGACTGTCCCCACGCAGGAGCTTAATAAGGACAGGATGAATGTTAACAAAACTATTTTGGACATCTTCATACTCAATTCTAATCGGTATTTGTCTCTCATTATTAAGAACAATTAGACTGGGCAATTTTGTTCATGAGGAGAGCAAAAAACTCGACTTTGATTTTCCTATTTTCTCACCACTTCTCTAGGCTAGAGAGGAATTTCTCAAGGCCAGAGAGAATTTGTAGGATAAAGTTTAAAGGTGTTTTTTTACGCGTGATTTTGAGCGGTTATGATCACAATAGAAGAGGATAAAGGAGAAGGGAGTTGGGCCATTCAAAGGGTAATAAAAAGACTTTAGATAGGGCCGCCCACTAAATGTGGCAAAAACTGCCGCCACCCTTTCTCGTTGTAAGGTTGTCTGGGAAAACGACCGAAGGGTGGATGGGGAATAAAACTAAAGGAGTAGTTGTGTTAACCCGCCTTTTCATTATTTTAGCGATGATTCTACTGCCTCTCTTAGGATGGGCGGAGAAAATTGAAATCAAATCCAATCCGGAAGAAGCGGAGATCTTCATCATGACCGATGATGCTGCTAATCCACAAAAGATTGGTAAAACTCCTTTCAGTCAAGACCTTAAAGAATTGATTCAAACTTACGTGAAGAAAAATACCTTTGTCTTTGAACTTCGCAAAGACGGCTATGAACCCTATCGAGTGCTTTTTACTAAGACTTCTAATCTTGATGTTGAGCTGGCGGTGAATTTAGAAGTGAGCCGTGAGATTAAGACGATCAAAAAACATGATCTCCTGATGGTGGAACTCTTTGACGTTCAAAAATTAATCAGAAGTAAAAACTTCGCTGATGCTCTTAATCGTCTCAACAATCTAGAAAAAGATTATCCGCATTTTTCTATCATTGCTGAACTTAAGGCCACAACTTACTACATGATGAAAGATGTAGAAAAAGCACTTTCTTACTACCGCAAATCTTTTGCCCTCAATTCTGATAATGTGGATTCTTATAAAATGAAAGTATATCTAGAAAAAAAGCTAGGTATCGATACGGAGAAAAATTAGCATGAAGCTCATTTTCCTTATTCTGACACTTTTTATTCCTTTCCTCGCTTCGGCGCAAACTCCACTCTCGTGGCAAAAAGTTGAGCTGGAAGAAAAAATCTTAGTCAAGGTGAAATCCAACCTACGCAATGTGCTTGAGCCGAATCAATTCTTAGTCGAAGTTGAGGCCAAGATCAACGATCCGGGCATGCCTAATTTTGATGACATTATTAAAAAAGGCTCAAAGGTCTCTGACGTTCGTTTTGATGATTCAAAGGGTGATTATATTGCCTTTTCAAAAGTTGGTCTTGAAGTGCCCGTGGTTGAAGAGTGGCATCGTGATCATCAGCAAAAATTAAAAGAGATGTACCGCTTTGGCGAGTCCTATGACTTATTTAAGAATCTTGAAGATGTTAATATTAATGTCTACCTCTCAGATCAGTTAAAGCCTGAGCAGGCCGATATCGCTAAGAACATCGTTAATAACCTAAAATTCCCTTTAGGAGACATTAAACCGAAGGTGAACGTGTCTTCCATTAAGCTTGAGCTTAAAAAAGTTGTTCCGAATCCAGCTGATGAGGCCAAGAAAAAAGAAAAGCCTGAAGATAAGTTAACTCTCAAGGATATTCTTGATTTTATCTCTCGCTTTGGAAATGCTCTTGGACTTGTGCTCGCGACGATCATTCTCGCGGTCAGTGCCTGGATGTTGATGAAGAAATATTTTGAGCTTAAAAAAGATATGGTCGATGCTGAGAAAGCACAGAAAGCTGAAGAAGAGAAATCTCAAGAAGAAGCTGTGGCAGAAGCTGAAGTGGTGCCAGAAGCGATTCCTCACTTTGTGTTATCTTCCAAAGAGAATTTTGAGCGCCTTCGTACTTTTATCAAAACGCAGCCTCATGAATCGACGGTCATGCTTAAAAATTGGATTAATACGCCAAGTGATATGAACCAACTTGCGCTTAGAGCGACAGCGCAACAGTTAACAGATGAAGAACTATTGTCTCTCTTCACCAGTTTGACTGATCATGAGCGTGAATTGTGGCGTGGATCTTTAGATAGTTTCTTAAGTGAAGAAAAAATTGCTGAAGGTAACCAGTTTATCTCAGAAGAAGTGGTTCGCACCATGATTGATCCAGGTAAAGTAAAAGACATCGAATTGATTGACTTGGTGTTAAGTTTACCGCTGGATATCGCTTGTAAGTATGTTGTTGAGAGAGCGGAACATGGAAAAGTGTTGATGAATCTTATCACACCTGCCCAGATTACAAAAATTCTCAACAAGTTGACAGAGAAGCAGGCCTCTCAGGTGATCTCTCACTCTTTGGAATTCGATTTTGTAGGCATTGAAGATGGATTCAGTGCCTTCAAAGCGGACCTTAAAGAATTTTTAAATGCGCAGAAACAGCGTCCATTCAATGCGAAGATCATGCAGATGGTGGGAGATTTCAATCCGCTTAAAGAGTCGATGCTCTATTCTTTCTTAGCGAAGAGTGGGCTAGTGGATGATATGATCCATATTGCTAAAAACAATATCCCGTTTGACTGCATTATCCGTTTACCAAAAGAAATGGTGAAAGATTTTATGCAAGCTTATCCTATGAACAAGCGGGTGCAATTCCTGTCTGTTTGTGATGAGGATATGAAGCAAGATTATCTTAAGATGTTTGCGGAAGAAGGATCAACAGCTCGTCAGATGATTGATCTTGAGTTTGAAAATCTTAATTCTGATAAAGGGGCGGCAGCACGTCTGTCCATGCAGAAGGATATGATCGTGAAAGAATTTGTGATGTATGTGCGTGATTATATCACCGCTCACAAAGAGCTTGAGCAAGATGTAGAGTTCACGGTGATGGATTGGGTCACTACCTTTGAAAACAAGCGTCCTGATCTTAAAGTGGTAGCTTAAATTATTTAAATGGGCGAATGGTCACGTTTCCAGTGACCTTCGCTCGACATGATAAACGAATTTCTTTTCCTGCTACCGCCGCTTCACCATACTTTTTCACGTACTCATCTTTGATGGCTTCAATGGTATTTTTTTCGATGACACTAGGGGCCTGAAGCGAGTCTTTTCCTTCGATCACTTCAATTCGGCAGGCACCACAAGAGCCCGCCAAACAGCCGTGGGGAAGCTCATGGCCGCGATCAAACAGAGAGTCGTAGAGAATTTCTCCCTCATTCACGTCAAATGACTTGTTTGCGTCTTGAATTGACACTCTGGGCATAGGATTTCACCTTGTCAAAATCATCAGGGTTTAAGAAACTTCTCAGCGTTAAAAACAAGTCTAACCCAAGTCACAATTTTGGTCACCAAAATTGGTCAAGGAGCACAAAATGTTAACTCTTGAGAAAATGTATTCAATGGGACACGAGCAAGTGGTGTATTTTCAGGATAAATCCTGTGGATTAAAGGCCATTATCGCGATTCACGATACCACTTTAGGACCAGCTCTGGGTGGAACTCGTATGTGGCCATATGCAAGTGAAGAGGATGCTCTTGTGGACGTTCTTCGTCTTTCAAAAGGGATGACTTATAAAGCTGCCGTTTCTGGTTTGAATCTTGGTGGTGGTAAAGCTGTGATCATCGGGGATCCTAAAAAAGATAAATCAGAAGCTCTTTTCCGCGCTTTTGGTCGCTTCATTGAATCTCTTAATGGTCGCTACATCACAGCTGAAGATGTGAATACAAGTGTAGATGATATTGAGCATATCTTTGCTGAAACTAACTACGTGACTGGTGTGGCTCAACAATACGGTGGCTCTGGTAACCCAGCTCCGTATACAGCGCTTGGTGTGTTCCGTGGAATTGAGGCCTCTGTGACTCAAGCTTTCGGTAATAGAAGCCTTAAAGGTAAAACAGTCGCGATTCAAGGTGTGGGATCAGTCGGTTATGAACTGGCGAAACTTCTTAATGAAGCTGGGGCCAATCTCGTTTATACAGATGTCAATGAGAAGGGCATTCAGAAAATGAAAGACTCATTCTCAAACGCGAAGTTTGTGAGTCCGAATGAAATCTTTGGTGCTGCTTGTGATATCTACGCTCCATGTGCTCTCGGTGCTTCAGTGAATGATGAAACGATTGCTCAAATGAAATGTAAAATCATTGCAGGTGCTGCCAATAACCAACTTAAAGAAGACCGTCATGGCCTTATCGTTAAAGAAAAAGGCATCATCTACGCTCCAGACTATCTCATCAATGCTGGTGGCCTCATGAACGTTTCTATTGAGTTTGAAGGTTGGGCGGATTCTAAATCTCGTCGTATGATCGATACGATATACGATAAGACGCTTGAAGTTTTCCGCATCTCTAACGAGCAAAATATCCCTGTGAACAAAGCTGCAGATGTGATGGCCGAGAAGAGAATCGAGTCGATCAAAAACATCAAGAATGCTTATCTGGGAAAAACCAATTTCAGAATGCCGGGACAAAAAAACCGTCGTGGATAAATGAAAGGCTCCTTCGGGAGCCTTTTTTTTTGCCCTTAATCGTGGGCCTGGATACACATGAAGGCCGAGCCGAGAACGTTAGTGGTACCACTAGTGACAGTGTACTGAAGGATGAAGTTTGTCCGATCATTGATCGTAAGAGGTGAAGCCGTTTTCAACACCCCAAACGTGGTCGTTGGAGATAAGCTTGAGCCGGCCACGGCGACAGTTCCAGTTGTTCCGTTATCAGTTGTTCCATGGTCAAGTAAGCTGATGCTAGAGCTATTTGTAGCACTAGATAATCCGTTCACCATAAAATACACAGATGGATTTGACCACAGGGCCGCATCCCAATAGAAGCGCTCATCCGGAATGGCCGCCGTGACTGTAGAAGTCCCGTAGCGAGGGGCAATTCGATTGAGGATCTCAAGTTTTTTCAAGAATTTTAATTTTACCCAAAGACCAGCTTTAAAGAGACGAGTGGTTTTTGCCCCTGAGTTATTAATTCTTATTTCGAAGTTTGCCCCATTTGTGAAGTTCGCAGCTGTCGTTGCAAAACTGGTGGACGTTAAGTAAAGAGTGCTGGCCACAGCTGGGGTTAAGGCCGTCACAGCACCTGTCACGGCAACGCTGCTGGTTTTGTTATAAAGAGCAGCGTTGGCAGTAGCAGTTGTCCCCGAACTACTCATCACTGTCTCAAGTGTCCACGGTGTCCCGCTATCATAGGCATCATAAAGGGAATCATTTCGATTCCAAATGGTCATGTAGTTACTGGTAGTGTAGGTTGCTGAAGTCGTACTCGTGATTTGTCCCGTCGTACTCGTGTCACTGGCGTTATCTAGATTGTAATCTGTTTGAGTAAGTGGGATATAGATTTTTGTCGCAACAGCCGCTGTCTGCTCCACAATCATTTTTGCGGAATGCACTTTTACTTGGCTGGAAGCAGTCGTCATTGGGACTTGCACCCGGTAGTTATCACTTGAACTTGGAGCCGAGGTCCAAATCACACTGAAGCGCTTATTTGTCGTACTTGGAGAAACTGGGATACTCGCCACGACTGCATTTAAACTATTGACGAGGTTAACGGTGTAAGTTGTTGTGGTATTGGTGTTATCCGCCACCATTTCAAAGTAGTAAGTTTTCGCTGAGTCGACATAATCTGCAGGGTTCAAAGTCGTTCTGGTTCTTGCAAAAATTGTAGCCGCGGTGGAGCTTGAAGCCAGACCACGGTCCACAAGTTCAATCGGAACTCTGATATTAATTCCGTTAGGGTTAAAGTCCAC
>CANFNX010000108.1 GCA_947448495.1 Bacteriovoracaceae bacterium
TGGCCCCACGCTGTCTCATCGCTGCAAAAGCGGCGTGACCGGGAGTATCCAAGAAAGTGAGCATCGAATTCTTTACTGGTACTGAATAAGCACCAATATGCTGAGTAATACCCCCAGCTTCACCAGAAGCTACTTTAGCTTTACGAATATAATCAAGGAGGGATGTCTTACCATGATCGACGTGACCCATAATCGTGATGATCGGATTTCTTGTTGGGAAACCAGATTTATCTTCAACAGGGGCAGAATTCAAAACAGCTTCTTCATTGAAGGCTTTATCCTCAACTCGGTAGTTGTATACTGCAGCGATTTGATTTGCGAGTTTGAGACCGATGTAATCATCAGGACGAACAAGCAAATTAATCTCAAGCATCTTATTGGCAAAAGAATCAAACTTTTGACTTAGTTTATGGGCAAGTTCATCAGCTGTAGTCACACCGTTAATTGTCACGACACGCTTTGATTCTTTTACTTCAGTAATAAGAGTCCTTTGAGTTGGTCCAGAATAAATCTTTTTCTTCTTCGCTGGAGTGTAAATTGTTTTCCCAACTAGACCTGAGGCGAACTTGAGTTCCTCTTCAGCTCTAAGCATGGTGATGTCTTTCTTACCACCACCGGCTTTCTTGCCCATAGCTGCAGCAAGATCACCCATTCGTTTTTTATCTTTATCTTCTTCAGATAAGTCTAAACCTTCTTCAGCTGGTCTTTTTGGCAGAAGCCTATTCTCTTGAGGTCTTTTATCAGCTGATTCATCTTTCTTTTTTTCTTCAGGAACAAAAATAGGAGTAAATGAGTGACGTTTCTCTTCGTAATACTCTTTCTTCGCAGGTAAATTCCGAGAGGTGTTATAAGAAGATGCAGGAGCCGGACCATCGGCTTTCATCGCAGCTTCTGAAGCAGCAGCAGCTTGTGCAGCTGCAGCTTCTTCTTTGGCTTCTAAGGCTTTCTTATCTTCTTCTTCTTTCTGCGCTTTGGTCTTGCGCTTAACAATTGTGAGACCTTTAGGTCGATCATCAATATATTGTTTCTCGGGCTGTGCTGGAGCTACAGTAGCGGCTGAAACAGGTGGAGCTTGAACGACGTCTGCAGGTGCCTCAACAGGTGCAACTTCCACCGGAACTGATTCCTCAACAGGAGCCTCTTTTTTAACAACTTTTCTCACAACAGCTTTTTTAACTGGTGCTGATGACTTTTGAGGAGACTCATAAGCCGCTTTTGCTTTTGAAACCTCATCATCAGTTAAGCTGGCCATATGATTTCTAACATTGAATCCCATTGATTTGAGCTTCTCAACTAGATCAATAGCCCCGACACCTAATTCAGTGGCAAGTTCGTAAACTTTTTTTGCCATTCTTCTCTCCGATTCTTTAGAACCTAATAATTATTTCAATTTAAATGCAGCAAGTTCTTCACGAAGACGTCTTTCGGCTTCTGAGAACTTATCAACACCTGCATCTTTCTTAACTGATGTTCCGTCCAATCGATCAGAACGCTTAAAGCCGGTCTGATTTGGAACAGCAGAAGCAGATACGATTTCAGCACTTTCATCAAGATCAGTTTTAATAGACTCATCTTCAAGAGCAGCCGATGCGACCTCGACCATAGCCTTTGCGTCGGCAACAGATTTACCCAAATAGCGAGCCACATCCTCTGGAGCCGCTGCACTTAGATCAACAATAGACATAATGCCTTTTTGAACAAGAACTTGTGCAGTAGCTTCAGAAACATTCGAAAGCTGAAGAAGATTTTCAACCGCAAGCTTAACTCTTTCTTGAAGTTTTGCTTTTGAAATGATGTTGATCTTCCAACCAGTAAGCATGGCTGCTAATCTTACGTTCTGACCACGTTTACCGATCGCCAGTGAAAGCTGATCATCTTCAACGATAACATCGAGAGTATGCTCGTCATGATTTAAAGAGATGGACTGAATTTCTGCAGGCGCAAGCGCAGCTCTTGCAAAAGTTTCAGAATCTTCGTTCCAACGAACAATATCAATTTTCTCACCTTGTAGTTCATTTACAATATTTTGTACGCGAGAACCTTTCATCCCTACACAAGCACCAACTGGATCAATGTCTCGATCTTGAGTTGTCACAGCAATTTTAGCGCGATGACCAGGCTCGCGAGCAGCTGCTTTAACTTCAATCGTCCCTTCAGCAATCTCCGGAACTTCAACTTCAAACAATTTCACAAGGAACATTGGAGAAGTACGAGTTAAACGGATCTCAGGTCCACGATTTGTCATAACTACATCTGACAAATAAGCCTGAATTCTATCTCCTGGTTTAAAAGACTCACCAAAGATAATTTCTTTTTTAGGAAGAATCGCATCCGACTTACCAAGATCGATAACAACATTGCCTTTCTCAAATCGACGAGCAATACCTGTTACAAGATCACCCTCTCTGTGCTTAAACTCAGAAAATAGGATGTCTCTTTCAGCATCTCGAACTTTTTGAAAAATAATCTGTTTTGCCGTTTGAATATCGACACGAGAGAATCCTGGGTTTTCGATTTTAAGACCCAACTGATCTCCAACTTCACAATCTTCATCTAGTTTCTTAGCAGAATCAAAATCGATCTCAACGATTGGATCGCGAACCTTATCTACGACGTTCTTGTATTGATAAATTTCGACTTCGCCGTCGCCTTCATTGTAGCGAGCTTCGTATTCACCTTGGATCCCAAACTTCTTTCTCGCTGTTACGAGGAAGGCTTGCTCTATTGCACCGACAATGAATTCTTTTTTAATTCCACGGTCTTTACCTAATTGTTCAATAACTCGCCCTAATTCTGAAAAGTTCACTTTACTTCTCCTTACTCATTGGCCGATTTTAAATCGGGATCCAAATTAACTTTTTTTGTCTGTTTATAATTTAATTTTAATTTGTAGCCTTTAATTTCGATCACATAACTTTCATCATCAACTTCCATAAGTTTGCCGCGAAATTTCTTTTCCCCTTTAACACCCTTTGGAGCTCCTACTGACTGCTCATCAGATAACTGACCAACAATAAGAACAGAAATAATTTCCCCAAGACTCATTTTAAAATGCTCAAGGTTTGAAAGATGTCGATAAACTCCCGGTGAGGACACCTCAAGAGTGATCTCTTCGGGTATCCACGTCTCTTTTTCGAAAGGTTCTGAAAGAGCATGGTCAACTTTTACACAATCCTCTATGAGAGCAGACCCTGTGCGAGGATCTTGAATATAAAGTCTCAGTAACTTTTGTCCGGTAATATATTCTAGATCGTAAAGCCTATAGCCGGCCTCTTGAACAACAGGCTCACACAAAAGATAAAATTTTTTTTCAAGACCACTACGTTCTTGCTGGATATCCATTAAAAAGTACCCGCTAAAAATAAAAAAGGATGGAAAACCCCACCCTAACCGCACTAACGAAATCTAAGACAGGTCACATTTGTAACAAAAACATCACAAAAGTGCAATTTTTAAAGATTCTCAACCTGAAGCGTCAACAACATCGTCAAGGCATCTTTGCCGTCAGAATAATAACCCCTAATGAATCTGAGCCTCTGAAAACAAACTTTTGAATAAAATTGAATGGCAGCAGTATTATCAGCATCCACCTCTAAATAAACCGATTGAACTAATTGTTCTCTTAAATAGTAAAGAATCTCGGCCCAAAATTCCATAGCAAGCCCCGTAGAGCGCAATTCTTTTCTTAGGCAAATCTTCAAAAGGTGCGCCGAGTCATCACCTGGAAGAATAGAGAAAAGGCAAAAGCCCTGAATTCCCAATGGCCCTTGTAAGGCCAATAAATGGTGAAAATTTAAATCAAGACTTAGCCAATCAGAGCGAGACCATGGCCGTGGAAAATCAACTTGATCGATTTGAACAACGTCTTCAAAAAATGGATCCGTTGAATGGAGTCGAAGCATTTTACCAGTAGTATTCATGAGAAAACTGTTTATCAAGAGAGTCTAGAAAAAGATCTATCGAAGGACGAACATAATCAATCCCTCTCCTTCCATCCTTGAGTTGATTTTCGTACCTAGATCTTAAGTACAATTCCACCTCAATGAGATTTTTGAAGTTTGATTTGAGAGAATCCTTGTGCAATATCGATTTTTGACAATTGTTTTCTCTTGTTCCCTCTCGAATCAGCTTTGCTAACTCAATGGACATGGATTTATTCTGGTCTTCTGAATATCTTAGCATCTTAAAAAGAAGTCTTATTTTTTTTAAAATGGGTTCATTCTTATGCAGATAAGTAATAACCTGATTATCTTCCTTGGGAAACTTTTCAACAAACTCACTGAGATCAGTCAAAAAAGATTTTTCAAAATAGGCCACAATCAAAGCATCAGAATAGATGCAATTGAGAGCCTTCAAATTTCTAAGCTGATAGTTAATGTCTTGATAAGATAAAGATCTATCGAGAATTTTGAGAACAAAACGATCAGAGGAAACCAGCACTTCGGCGTGGAGTCCTCCGATCAGAAGATTAAACAGGAGAAGAAATTTCGATATTAGCGATATTTTTTTGCTTAACCACTTCGTTTTCCTTGTGGAAACGAGCGTTGACACGTGGATTAAATGTATATCCATCTTTTCCACGGAGGATGTATTGGCGCTTAATACCTTTTGGCTCAATTAATTTCCTTAAACGACTAATGCTTGTATAGATCAGTTTATCATGGATAAGAGGATTGTACTCGTCTTTCCAAATCATTTTCGCAAGATCTTCTTTATTATAATAAGTTCCTGGAGTTTGGGCCAACAAGAAAAGAATCTCAAGCAGAACAAACCGATGTTTAAAGTCGATCACACCAAGAGCTTTTTCATGGATCACTCTATTGTGACGATCCAAGTAAAGGTCAACACTTGAATCATTTACGTCCTCTACTTCCATTAATATCAACTGTTGAAGACGCTTAAAATAATCATCATCCAAAGAATTCTGGGCCAATCCAAAAAGGATGAGAGCTTTGGAAAACTCCCCCATTTTCTTAAGTGCGATACCTTTATTTAAAAGAACATAATTGTGCATATTCCAACAACGCTTAGAATGAAGCAGCTTCATCGCTAAATCATATTGCGGTAAGGCTTCAGTATACTGTCCAAGTTCCCTGAGTGCATTCGCCCACAGAAGATGCATGCTTCCTTTCAGATAGCCTTTCTTGAGAATGTTGAGAAGTTCATTCAATTGACCAAGATGAATGAGCGAGTCTTGGAAGTTTTTCATTTGAAAGGCATTTGTCGCCATGGCATACAAGGACTTAGCCATCAGCTCTGGCTCGTTCTCAGTTTGAGCTTTTCGATAAGCTTGATGAAAATTCTTATTCGCCTCGGCGAAATCACCCTTATATGTATTTACGACAGCGGCGTTATAAAAATATTCCGCAGTGAGTGAAGGTAACATGGAAACGATCTGGTCTAATAATTCACTCGATAGGTGTATATACTTATTGGCTTCTTTTTCATTAAGACTTTCAGAATAAATACGGATCAGGAATCCATATATTTTGAACATGGCAAAAGCATCTTGTGGAAGTTCGGTGCGTTTAAGGGCCTGAAGAAAGTATTCTTCAGCTTTTTCAAAGTCGGCTTTATCGTAAAAAATTTTCGCTAAACGATAGTTACCCTGACCTTCAATTCTTTCTGAATCACTAGGTAAGTGGGCTAGAAACTTATCATCCTTAGTAAGATCCACCACAGCTCGGCTCATCAATGTTTCAATTGATGGGGTTTGAATGGTGTCCATGAGGGCCTCCTAAATGACGTAAGAAATCTTTCTTACAGTTTAAGTGTGGGGTACTTAAACCCCATCGCACCCGAAAAAGCAAGATTCTTGTATGTGTTGCTCCATGATTAACAAATAGTTTAAAGATTTTAGATGTTTATACCGTGTAAGACTAACCCGATGGTCGCTTTGTGACCCTGAGAGAATTTCTAAAAAGTAAGATTTGAGGGCAAACTTTTCTTACAATCAAATAACACTTCACTTGCAGATTCCAACTCATTGATTAAACGGGCCTTGATTGATAGAGTGAGTGACATCTTCAGCTTCAAATCCCTAGATCTTTGTAAGGAGAATCATGGCCAAGTATGATTTAGACACTTTAAGACACTCAACTGCCCACCTCATGGCCCAAGCGATCATGGAACTATTCCCACAGGATTCTGTTCAACTTGGAATTGGACCAACGATCGAAAATGGATTTTATTACGATATTGAAATGAAATCTAAGCTTACTGATGAGCATTTGAAACAAATAGAAGATAAGATGAAGGAAATCATCAAAAGAAATTTACCTGTCGTAAGACATGAGGTTTCTCGCAGTGATGCACTCAAAATCTTCTCCGATCGTGGTCAAACTCTGAAATGTGAAATTATTAAGGATATACCAGAGGGTGAAGTGATCAGTTACTATACTCAAGGGGATGCCTTTTTTGACCTGTGTACCGGTCCTCATGTAGAAAAAACATCAGAACTCACTTTCTGGTTTAAACTACTCCATACGGCCGGGGCTTACTGGCGCGGAGATCAGACTCGCCCAATGTTACAACGCATATATGCGGCTTGTTTTGATAGTAAGGAGGAGCTACGCGATCATTTGACTCAATTGGAAGAAGCCAAAAAACGTGACCATAGGAAATTGGGTAAAGAACTAGAACTTTTTATTTTTGATCCTGTAGCACCTGCTTCCCCATTCTTTATGCCTAAGGGCGCCCTTGTCTATAACGGACTCGTTGATTTCATGAGACGAATCTATAAGCAGTTTGATTACCAAGAAGTCATTACCCCTCAATTGCTTGATGTTGATCTTTGGCATACTTCCGGTCACTACGAAAAATATAAAGAGAATATGTACTTTACTCATATTGATGAGAGAGAGTTTGCTCTTAAACCTATGAACTGCCCTTGTCATATGTTGATGTTTTCTCATCACAGATATTCTTATCGTGACCTACCACTTCGTTTTGCCGATTTTGGGCGTCTACACAGATATGAAAAATCAGGCGTCGTTGCTGGATTGACTCGTGTTCGTACTTTTTGTCAGGACGATGCTCACATCTTTATCCAGATGGACGGAATTCAAGAGGAAATTAAGACCCTCATGAAAATGTTCTTCATTGGTTATGAACATTTTGGATTCAAAAAAATTAAAATTGGTCTTTCAACTCGACCTGAAATGCGTGTCGGAAGTGATGAGACATGGGATACGGCCGAAGCGGCTCTCAAGTCCGCTCTTGATGCCTCTGGTAAAGAGTATTTTGTAAATGAAGGTGATGGAGCCTTCTACGGTCCAAAAATTGATATCCAAGTAGCAGATGCTCTCGGAAGATATCATCAGTTAGGAACAATCCAACTTGATTTCCAGCTTCCGGATCGTTTTGACCTCAAATTTACAAATCAAAATGGTGAAATGGAGCGTCCGGTGGTTATTCATCGTGCTCTTCTTGGTTCTCTTGAAAGATTCATTGGAGTCTATCTTGAGCATGTCGCTGGAGCTTTCCCTTTCTGGCTATCTCCAGAACAAGCTGTAATTATTCCAATTAAAAATGAGCTTCATCTTGAAGCGGCTAAAAAAGTTGAAAAAGAGCTCAAAGCTTTAGGGTTTCGAGTCCGAGTAGATGATCGTAATGAATCTATGGGCCTCAAAACTCGCCAAGCGCAAACTGGAAAAATTCCTTATATGCTTGTTCTTGGCGACCAAGAAATTCAGGCCAACTCTGTGGCAGTTAGAAAATATGGTGAAATGAAATCTGAAGTTATGCCTCAGGCACAATTGATCGAGGTCTTTAAGACTTTAGAATTGGAAAAAACACCACATCAATTACGAGATCACTAGATCCACTCATTAAAAGTGGAGTCGTACTTTAGACTACGACTCCACTTCAAATTGACCGACTCCTGTACTAAGCTTTACGACCTTTAAAAATCAATCCCTTTAGTAATTTTCCTGACTAACGACTTTTTGGGATACAATGGTCACAAAAGGTAGGCCATGACACTGGTTATAGATTCCTACATTCATCACCATAAACTGCCCTTAAAGCTAAAGTCCATTTTAGTTGGTGAGCTTTTTCTTGCTCGTAAGCTCAAATATCCAGTTTATGTTTTAAGTGAAGGCCTCTTTACTCCAGTCATTGGTGAAGGTTCTGTTCCAACGAAAGAGCAAATTACCACACTTATTAAAGGTCTTTATCGAGAGGTTTTTCTTTATCAAGAGGATGTTGAATCAATTAAATCTAACCTTGAATCAGCATTGATCAAAATTACGAGATCGCTTTCTGTTGGCGATCCTGCTGAAAATGGTAACAAGGGCATAAAACTTCTCACACTCAATCTAAATAATCTTTATGACAATCCTCATCGAGACGAGTTACTCATCCAACAGTTTCAAAGCACCCAAAACCTTAGTAAATTTTTACTTGAGAATAAAAAACTACATTCACAATTTTTTAAAAATCTAGGTCAAGAGAGCTTTCATTTTACTCTCGCCCAGCCGATGCTCTCTTCAATGCTGCTATTATCATTTTTGCAAACGACTCATCTTTTTCATGAGAGAGAGATTGAAAATCTTTTCATGACGAGTTATCTGAAAGATATTGGTTTTTCTATGATTCCAGATGATAAGTATGATGCTAAAAATTTATCCGAAAAAGATCGTCAGTTATTTACGAATCATGCGGATTTTTCATTTGGTCTTCTTGAAGGAAGGATTCCACTTTCTAAAACCCATCTTAACATCATCAAAAATCATCATTTTCTCAATGATCACATTAAGGCAATCATCTCCGGCCAGAAAAGAATACAGACTCAAGATGAAATGATTATGGGACTCGAGAGTACCTTAGTCGCAGTGTTTGATATTCTCGTGGCGATGACCTCTGATCGCCCCTACAGACAAGGTTTAACACTTTATCAAGGTCTTGAAGTTATCAAGAAAATCATGGCTGATGATTACCCTCAAGAATTCAAGGCCCTGGTTGCCTTCCTCAGGCATTTTTTTAAAAACTAAGCTTTTCAAAGTGTTCGCGTTTCATTCAAAATTAATTCATAAAGGCATTTCAACTTGTCCTAGTATTCCAAGGAGGGAATCATGGCCCAGGAACAAAGTCCACTGACTGGTATCATTGAAGAAGATCGCGTCGTTCTCGATTTCGGTGAATTTGAGGGTAAATCAGTTTTAGAAATTGCTGATACTCGTCCGGATTATTATCAGTTCCTTGTTGATCAAAAAGAAAGTGGTAACTTTTCTATCCGTCGTACTAAGGACAAAATCTTTCGTCTCTACATTCATCAGACTCATTTAAACTAATTTTTTATCCCCACACTTTCTTTGTGTGGGGATAATTCTCTTCACTACGATTCAAACTCAGTGACATTTAAAATATCTGAGGCTCGCCAATGTGGCATTTCTTGGGCGAGGGTCGATAAAAGATAATCGAATTTTTTTTCTGACAGAGTTTGGTGCTCAGGATCCGTTAAACCATTGGCGGTTTCTCGCCACTGCGGTACTTGGGAAAGGCGACTTCTTAAAGCAACAGTAAAAAGATCAATCCAAGTCGGTGCAGTAAAAGTAAAGTTCAATGCCAAAGCATTTCCTTGAGCCTTTGTTGCGTGCCAATACCCACGAGGTACAAATAAAATCGAACCTGGTGTAAGCTCATAGGTGAGAGCTTCGGAAGGCATTGAAGTAGGCAAAGGACCCTCAAGGTAACTAGCGAGCTCAGAATCTGCAGTTTGCCCCATGGTGTGTCTCGTTAATGGATGAAGGACATGTTGATTGGGGGCCATTGTCCATTTCTTCGTCCCATGAATCTGGATAACAAAATTATAATTCTGGTCAAAATGAGGAGCCGTCCCCTTTCCATCAGGTGTGGCATAGAGAAGGCAGCGCCCATAAGTCAAATGAGAGAGTCCCAAATCCCTGCGAATCTCATTCAACCATTCAACTAAAATAGGTGAAAGCGTTTGGGCTTCATTAAAGAGCAATCCCATTCCATTTCGAAAAAGCTTTAAGGCGTCTTTGGCAGTGGTATCAATAGAACTTGCTTCATCCCTAAGATCAGGTAAATGTGCCTGAATGGAATGAGGCCAAACCTGGAGCAATGAATCCAAAGAAGATAAAAAAGGTAATTGTGTAAGAGATTTAATATTCTCTTGATTGCATTGCCCGAAAAAAGGTTCATTTTTTTCAAAGTGTCCTAATAATTCTTCCAGTGAGACACCGTTCATAAGCGCAGCTAAACCAGATTTCATTCCATCCATCCTTTAGGCATCATATGATATTTTCAGCTTTCAGTTTCTCTAAGTGCTTTTGAATATTCTTTCGAGCAAATGGCCAAAGCTTTACATCCACTTTTTCGTAGATTTTCTCCAGTATCTCATCCTCACTCAACCCTTCCTGATGAAAGTGAAGAATCTGTTTCTCGCGTAGACGTCGGTGCTCAAGTGTTGTTTCAAGAATATTTACGCCTCCAAGAGCAATCCCATGAGAAGGATAAAGTGCCTTCGGATTGAGGGCAATGACTTTTTCCAGAGTCTGAAAGTACTTGGCCATGTCGCCTTCCTCATCTCCCA
>CANFNX010000109.1 GCA_947448495.1 Bacteriovoracaceae bacterium
ATTGTCAGGGAGAGAATTTAAATTTCTCTTTAGACTTTCTTTTGGGACTACCCTACTCAAAGGAAAAAAAACGAGATATCAAGCGAGAGCTAGAAAAACTTTTAACATTCAGCCCCAAGCATATCAGTCTTTACATCTTAAATGCTCGCTCGAAGTATCCCCACATTCAAGCACTCCCGGATGATGAGTTCATCCGTGAGGAGTATTTATTGGTCAGTGAATTTTTATGCTCTCATGGATTTAATCATTATGAGGTTTCGAATTTCGCTCTTCCAGGTTATGAATCTTCCCATAATATGAAGTATTGGCAGGGAGAAGCCGTTGCGGCCCTAGGCCCGACAGGCACAGGCTATTTTTCGACATCTAAAAAATCGGCGATTCGATATAAATGGAAAGTTTCAAAAGCTGAAATCGAGGAGGAATTTTTAGGTTCCAACGAGCTTGATTTAGAGTCAACTTATCTCAGTCTAAGGACTTATTTAGGATGGCGACCAGATCAGTTAACACCGAAACTTGAGAACGTATTTCAGAATTGGGAAAAGCAAGAATTCGGAACATTTAGAAATGATCGAATGGTTCTCAACTCAACTGGATTTATAGTTTTAGATTCATTAATGGATGATTTGTTTCGTCTTAATAATAAGTAAATCACCCCTATCACCCAATTTAATGGTCTTCAATAGAAGAGGGTTATGGATGTTTTATCGTTAATTCAAACCCTTAGGGTGCGTTCCTTCCATTTAGGTCAAGTGCGTTAAATGGTTTCTCTTGAACTTTTCCCCGGCCTTCATTGACACCGATAAATCCATGCCCATATTTAGATTAAGAACGAAATAACTGATGAGAGAGTGATCATGGAACAAAACGAAAATGCCAAAACTGAGAAAAAAGCTGAAGAGCAAGAAGCAAAAGAAACGGCCGAAACTGTGACATTAGAGCCTAAACAAGAGAAGAAAGAAGAAGTTGATTACAAGGAGAAGTATTTTTATATTGCTGCGGAAATGGATAACTATCGTAAGCGTATGGATCGGGAAAAAGAAAATCTTGTGAAGTATGGAAACGAGAGAGTTCTTCGTGATCTTTTAGAAGTCGCTGATAATTTTGAGCGCACGATAGGAATGCTCAAAGGAGACCAGGATCAAAAGGTCAAAAATCTTGTGGTTGGTCTGGATATGATTCAAAAACAATTTTTGGATACTATGGGTAAGCATGGTTTGACTCCCATCCAGTCGGTAGGAAAAGAGTTCGATCCAAATTTTCATGAGGCCATGGCCCAAGAATATGCGGAAGGAACTAAGCCGAATGAAGTCGTTAAGGAATTCCAAAAAGGATACACACTTAATGGTCGAGTCATCAGAGCTTCTAAAGTCGTCGTCTCAAGTGACAAACAATAATAACGGTTAAGTAATAAGGAGAATTATATGGGAAAAATTATCGGAATTGACTTAGGAACAACAAACTCTTGTGTCGCTGTGATGGAAAATGGTGCTTATAAAATCGTACCGAATGCTGAAGGACACAATACAACTCCTTCAATCATTGGTTTCTCAAACAATGGAGAAAACCTGGTCGGTCAGGTGGCCAAACGTCAGGCCGTGACTAACCCAACAAAAACTCTCTTTGGTGTTAAGCGCCTAATCGGTCGTAAGTTTACTGATAAAGAAGCCGCTCACTTTAAGCAAATTGCTCCTTTTGAAATCTTTGCTAATAAGAATGGTGATGCTTGGGTAAAAGTTGATGGCAAAGAATACTCGGCACAAGAAATTTCTGCCAAGGTTCTAGAGAAGATGAAGAAAGCCGCTGAAGACTATCTTGGTCAGCCAGTCACTGAAGCTGTTATTACAGTTCCAGCTTACTTTAACGATGCTCAAAGACAGGCCACAAAAGATGCTGGTCGTATTGCTGGTCTTGATGTGAAACGTATCATCAACGAGCCAACGGCTGCTGCTCTTGCTTATGGACTAGATACAAAGAAAGATAAAAACATCGCAGTGTTTGATTTAGGTGGTGGAACATTCGACGTTTCAATCCTTGAGATCACTTCTGATGGTGTTTTCGAAGTGAAATCAACTAACGGAGATACTTTCCTTGGTGGTGAAGACTTCGATTACAGAATTATCAACTGGCTTGCTGATGAATTCAAAAAAGAAACAGGTCTTGATCTTAAGAATGATAAAATGGCTCTTCAGCGTCTGAAAGAAGCTGCAGAAAAAGCGAAGCATGAGCTTTCTTCAGTAACTCAAACGGATATCAACCTTCCATTTATTACCATGGATGCGACTGGTCCTAAGCACTTGAACCTCAATCTTTCAAGAGCGAAATTTGAGTCTTTGATCAGTGACCTGATTGATAAACTTGTGACTCCATGTAAAACAGCGATTAAAGATTCTGGTCTTTCACTTAACGAAATTCACGAAGTGATTCTTGTTGGTGGTGCGACTCGTATGCCAATCGTTCAGGCAAAAGTAAAAGAGATCTTCGGAAAAGAACCTTCAAAAGGTGTAAACCCAGATGAGGTGGTTGCTGCTGGTGCCGCGATCCAAGGTGGTGTTCTTGCTGGTGATGTGAAGGACGTTCTACTCTTAGACGTAACTCCACTTTCACTTGGTATCGAAACTCTTGGTGGCGTGTTCACAAAAATTATCGAAAAGAATACAACGATTCCTACCAAGAAATCCCAAGTGTTCTCTACAGCGGTTGATAATCAACCAGCGGTATCGATCCATGTTCAGCAAGGTGAACGTGAGTTCTCTGCGGATAACAAAACTCTTGGTCGCTTTGATCTTACTGGAATTAACCCAGCTCCACGTGGTGTGCCGCAAATTGAAGTGACTTTCGATATCGATGCTAACGGTATTGTTCACGTAACTTCTACGGATAAGGCGACTGGTAAGTCTCAGAATATCGTGATCACTTCAAACTCAGGGTTAACTGAGGACGAAATTAAGCGCATGGTAGCTGATGCTGATAAAAACCGTGAAGCGGATAAAAAACGCCGTGAAGTGGTTGATGCTCGTAACAATTTAGACAGTCTCGTTTTTGCCTCTGAAAAGGCACTTAAAGATGCTGGTGACAAAGTTCCAGCTGATAAGAAAACTGAACTTGAAGGAGCGATTAGTGAAGCCAAAACAAAACTCACTTCTGAGTCTTTGGACGAAATTAAAGCAGCGACTGAAAGACTTCAAAACGTCGCTCACAGCCTGGCCCAGTTCATGTATCAAGGAACTGGAGCTGATGCCGGTCAAGGTGCCAGTCAAGGACAACACCAAGATAATTCATCGGCCAAAAAAGACGATGGAGACGATGTGGTAGACGCTGATTACAAAGAAGTTTAATTAATCTCAAATGAGGAATGAAGAAGCCCCTAAAAGGGGCTTCTTTTGTATGTTGGTATGAGTGACAAACGTGACTATTATGAAATCTTAGGTGTCTCAAAAAGTGCTACCAAAGATGAAATTAAAAAAGCCTATCGTAAGTTGGCGATGCAGTTTCATCCAGATAAAAATCCTGGAAACAAAGAAGCGGAAGCCAAATTTAAAGAAGCCTCACACGCAGCTGACATTCTGATGGATGATCAAAAGCGCAGTATGTATGACCGCATGGGACATGCCGCCGAACAAGGTGGCATGGGGGGCGGTGGCTTTGGTGGTGGTGGTTTCCAAGGTGGGGACTTTGGTGATTTAGGGGATATCTTCGGAGATATTTTCGGAGATATTCTGGGTGGTCAGCGCGGTGGTCGCGGGGGAAGAGGAGGTCGTGCTCGATCTCGAGCTCAGGCCGGTGATGATCTTCAAACTGAAATGATTGTGACTTTTGAAGAAGCTGCTTTTGGTGTCGAAAAAGAAGTTCAAATTAACCGCTCAGTTCAGTGTGAAACTTGTCACGGAACGGGTGCAAAGAAGGGATCAGGCCCTGTGACCTGTGATATGTGTCAAGGTCATGGTGAAGTGAGACGTCAGCAAGGTTTTTTCACCATCGCTCAACCCTGTCCGAAATGTCATGGTGCTGGTCAAATGATCAAAGATCCATGTGAGACATGTCATGGCCGTGGTCGTTCTAAGAAAAGAGAAAAACTTTCTGTGAAAGTTCCTGCAGGAATTGATGAAGGTCAACGCTTAAAACTTTCAGGACAAGGTGATGCTGGTGCTAATGGTGGACCTGCTGGGGATCTCTATGTCATGATTCACTTAGAGGAACATGAATTTTTCAAACGTGAAGATTATGATGTTCTTTGTGAAGTCCCAATCAGTTTTTCTCAGGCGGCCCTAGGTTGTGAAATAGAAGTTCCAACATTGGGTGGGCGAGTGTCGATGAAAATACCTGAGGGCACCCAAGCTGGTCAGAAAATGAAACTTCGAAATAAAGGGATTACTAAACTTGGTGGCTATGGTTTTGGGGATCAGATCATAACTATCCATGTCGAAACTCCTGCGAAACTTTCTAAAGAGCAAAGAGAACTTTTTCAACGTCTTTCAGAATTAGAGCAAAATAGTTCGAATCCCATGACAAAAGGGTTCTTTGATCGTGTGAAAGAACTTTTTCAGTAAAGAATCAAATTTCAGGGCCCTGTAAGGGCCCTTTTTTTCTGACTTTTATTCAGTTGAACGATAAAATATAAGCATAAATTGTTTCAAAGGAATTCCATGCGTTTTCTATTCGCATTCGTATTTGTTTTCTTAACTTCTTGTTCACTTTTTCAGGGCAAACAAGTGAGCGATGAGAGTCAGATTTCCGCTGAAGCTAAGGCCAAGATCACCGAGGCAAGAAACTTCATTAATGCGAATAAACTAGAACTTGCCTTAAAAAAACTGGTCGAGCTGGATGATAAAACCATCAATCCTGTGGAGAAAGCCCTTAAATACAATCTTAAAGGGGTGATTAAATTTAATCTTAATGAGGTTGATCGTGCCCTTTTAAATTTTGAAGTTGCTGAAAAATACGCACCAAAAGATTCACAGATCTATACTCAGATCCAATTAAACATGGCGAGTGCTCACTTCAAGTTAAATCAATTCACTGAACTCAAAAGTTGTTTTGGGAAAATAGATAAAAAGACTTTATCAGACTCAGAAAAAAGAAAATTGCATCTCTTAGAACTGGCCTATGCTAAAAAATTTGAAAATGCGCCAATGATCGTAACGTCTTCTGTGTATCTGATGTCCGATCTTAAGTCCTATGCCGATATCCAAAATTCCACAATGTTTCCTTTACTGAGAGATTCTTTTAAGAAACTTAATGACGGGCAGAAAGTCGAACTTTTAGAAGAATTTAACGACGCTCGAAACTTGACCGTTGCTTACCTCGGTCAAATGGAGGCCGAGGATCGTTATGTTAGTGGAGACAAAGCGGGAGCTCAGGATGTTATCAACTGGCTCAAAAGCGAATATGGCCAGCAAGAAGAAGTTATAAAGTTTGTTAAGGATTTTGAATTACGTTTAGATCATTCAGGAAAAATCAGTCTGAGTGATGTTGGTTTAGTGCTCCCTTTATCAGGTGAGAAAGCAAGTTTTGGTCAAAAAGCTTTAAGTGGTGTTGAGACTGGGCTTAAAGTCTTAGGCCTGAGCGATGGAGTTCGTGTCCATAGCAAGGACTCGGTAGATTCCCCCTCTCAAGGGGCCCAGGCAGTTCTTGATCTCATTCGTGAGAAGCGAGTTGCCTTTATTATTGGTGGACTTTTTCCAGAGTCTGCAAAGGCAGAATACTTAGAGGCTCGAAAGTATGGTGTCCTCTACATTTCACTCTCTCAGATCAATTTACCTAAAGAAGAAAAAAATCATCATCTGATTGAAATCCAAGGCTCGATTGAATCTCAGATTGAGACATTGCTTTCAGATGATATGATTAAAAAATTTGGAACTCGTATTGGGATCATTTACCCTGAAAATGAAGGGGGCAAAGCCTATGCTGATGAGTTGTGGAGAAAGGCCTTAGAGAAACATGTTGAGATTACGAGTCTTGCCACCTTCCCTAAAAATACTCATGATTATCGTGATACGGCCCAACTCTTTTTAGGACTCCAATATCCTCGTGAGAGATCAGAGGAATTGAATTTTTTAGAAGATGTTTATGCTCTAGAAAAAACAACGATTCGCCGAGTCCAAACTCTGCCACCGGTTCTTGATTTTGATTGGATCTTCTTGGCCACCTATCCTCATGAAGCCATTGGATTGATACCTACTCTTGGATACTATGATGCGAATCGAGTGAAGTTTGTGGGAGGACCGAGCTGGGTCTCAAAATCAATGGTCAAAGAGCAAAAAAATCTGGGTACTCTTTATTTCATTGGTGATGATCCGAAGGATATTAATCAGGTCATGCTAGGAAAGTTTCAGGAAATTTATGGAAAACCTGCGGGACTGATAGAAATCCTCTCATTAGATGCTATGAAAATTGGAGCTGATGCACTCAATGCAGGCAAAGATTCCTCAAGTCGAGATCAATTCGACACTCAACTTAAAGATCAGACTCTTAAGGGTCTAACGACAACTTGGTCATTTAAAAGTGGTGTGTGGTTAAAGAAAATGAATTCAATGACTATTACACATGGCGAAATTGTTAAAATGTTTGAAACGGTCCCGAATTAACTTAATTCGGGTAGCGAAGATAATAAAGCTGCTCAAAATTACGACCATAGTCTTCAAGATCAAGGCCATAGCCAACAATGAACTGGTCATCAATCTTTTTGCCGGTTAAATCTGGCTGAATGTTGACAGCTCTTTTGTAGGGTTTATCAAAGAGGGTCACTACTTCTAGGTTTCTCGGCGAAGAAAGCATAATGCGCTTCTTTAGGAAGCTCAGGGCACGACCCGTATCAACGATTTCTTCAACTATGACGACATTTCGATCCATGAGATTAGTTGTGTAGTCTTTGCTCATGGTAATTGTTCCGTGATTTTCTTTGCCTCGTCCAACTGCCTGGAGTTTGACGAAATCAACGTAAACTTTAACCCCTTTAATTTCTCGCGCAAGATCCGCTAAGAAAACCATGCTCCCTTTTAAGACTCCAATGAGAACTAAATCCTGACCTTGGTATTTTTGTGAAAGAGTGTTCCCCAAAGCTTCGACAATTCCTTTGATCTCTTTGGCATCAATATATTTTACGAATTGGTTTGAAACAAAAGAGGAAGGGAATTTGTTTTTTTCATCGCTCATGGGTTGATCCTTTAAGAAGGTTTATCTTAACCCTTCTCGTCCTGACTGGGAAGAGAGTCTGTCATTGAGCAATATGATCGGGAAAGAGTTTCCTCCTTAGATTCTCTTGTCCAGAGCGTAGCTAAGTGGTAAATTTTTCGAATAATTTAACTACAATTTCATTTATGGCCAAGACGAGAAAAAAGATTAAAACTGCCCCTACACGGACCAAGAAATCCAAGGTTCAATCTTCATCAGAATCGAGTGCTGATTTAATTAATCGTCTGAGCAAAAAAACCAAAAAATCGACTCTTAAATTGCCCCCGCGATTGCAAGAAATCAGAGATAAGCGAGTTTATGCCAATGTGGCCAAGCGTCGTATTGCCATTGATATGCTCGAGCGCTATACAGGCCATGAGATTAAAGATTTTCAGCCTCAAATAATCCTGACTAATTTCCACTACTATTATGATCGTTTTCAAAAATTGCTGCCTGACTGTAAGGCCACTAAGGGGTCGGCTTTCGCTGCTGCATCATCCCCATCGGCAAAAGTGACAATTATTGAATTTGGTATTGGCTCAGCGATGGCAGTACTTATAATGGAATTAGTAGCCGTAATCGAGCCAAAAGCTGTACTCTTTTTAGGTATGACTGGTGGAACCCATCGTTCCTTGAAGGTTGGAGATTTTATCCTTCCGATCGGGGCGATAAGGGCAGACAGTGTTTCGACATATTTTATGCCGATTCAGGTGCCTGCACTTCCCACTTTTAAGATACAAAAATTTGCATCTCAGGTTCTAGTTGAACACGGAATGGATTATAGAACGGGTGTGATTCACACCACAGATTTGAGATTCTGGGAGTTTGATGAAAACTTCAAGCGCACTCTCTATGAAGAGCGAGTGATTGGAGTGGATATGGAATGTGCAGCACTGTTCACTGCTGGCTTTGCCAGTAAGGTAAGTGTGGGAGCGTTGCTCTTAGTTTCTGATACTCCACTTAAGCGTGGTGGGATTAAAACGAAGAAGTCTGCAAGTAAAGTTTTTAGAAGCTATGCTGATCTTCATATTGAATTGGGGATTGAGATCATGGCCGACATCGCTGAAAGAGGCGATTCAATTAGACAGTACAAATGGTAATGAGTTGAAAGGATATTTTTATGTTTAAGAAAATGCTTGATTGGTTCTCAAATGACCTTGCCATCGATCTTGGTACGGCCAACACACTCGTTTATGCAAAAGATCGTGGGATCATCGTGAATGAACCTTCGGTCGTCGCTGTTCACCAAGGTTTCCGAGGAGAGCAAAAAGTACTTGCAGTTGGTAAAGAAGCCAAAGAAATGTTGGGAAGAACACCAGGGTCTATCAAGGCGATTCGACCAATGAAAGATGGGGTTATCGCTGACTTCGAAGTCACTCAAGCGATGCTTAAATATTTCATTCAAAAATCTCTTAATGGTTCAAAGCTTATTAAGCCAAGAATTATTATTTGTATCCCTTTTGGTATTACTCAGGTTGAAAAACGCGCGGTAAAGGAATCAGCTGAGCAAGCTGGTGCTCGTGAAGTTTATTTAATTGAAGAGCCAATGGCCGCTGCAATCGGTGCTGGACTTCCTATTACTGATCCATCTGGAAACATGATTGTAGATATCGGTGGTGGTACGACTGAAGTGGCAGTAATTTCACTCGGTGGTATCGTTTACTCTAAGTCAGTCCGCGTTGCCGGTGATAAATTTGATGAAGCCATTGTTTCTTATATTAAGAAAAAATACTCTCTCCTTATCGGGGAAAGAACTGCTGAAATGATTAAGATGTCGATCGGTAATGCATATCCATTTGATGATGAAGTCAAAACATACGAAGTAAAAGGTCGTGACCTTATTGCGGGCGCGCCGAAGACCATCGAAGTGACTTCTGATGAAATTCGTGAAGCTCTTGCAGATCCTATATCTGAAGTTGTTGAAGCTATTAAAATTTCGCTCGAGAAAACTCCTCCTGAGCTTGCTGCCGATATCGTAGATAACGGAATCATACTTGCTGGTGGTGGATCACTTCTGGCAAACCTGGATGTTCTTATCAAAGAGAAAACTGGTCTTCCTGTGGCCCTTGCCGAAGATCCATTAACTTGTGTCGTTCGTGGTTGCGGTATGGCCCTTGAGTCGCTCACTCTGCTTCGTCAGGTGACTACTCTAAGTTAATATGTCATTTACCTACTTCAGTAAACAAGTCCCCGAGGAAAAGCTAAGTCGATTAACTCAGCTCGGCCAATCCAAGGGGGCGATAACTGTATGGGTAAAAGGCGATAAAACAAAGCATCAGCTTACCGTCAACGAATACGACAAAGATCGAACTAGTCTCGTTCTTAATTCTAAAGACAAAATTTTTCCGGTTGGAACCTCTCTGCTATGTTCATTTGAGTTGAGAGGGATGAATTTTTTTGGTCAAGTCACGCTTAATAAAAGTGTTTTGGACTATATGATTTTGGAGTTCTCGGGAGATCTCTTTAAAGCGGAGAAAAGAAATAGCTTCCGCTTACTGACTTTTCCCATCTATGAGATCTACGCTGAATTCAATCTAGATCAAGTTTATGAGGCAGGTCATGTAATTGATATAAAGGCGAAGTCGAGCCAGACCGCCCTGTTTAAGAATTTTCTCAAATTAGTTGATAAAAAAGAAGATGATGACGAATCTAAGATCATGAAACATCGACTGCAGGATCTTTCAACAAGTGGAATGAGCCTTCATATCGGGGAGCTTGATGCTCAGTATTTTATTAAAGATGTATCTTTTAAAAATGTCAGTCTTATCTTCAACGATGAAAGTATTGTCGTCCCCGAAGTGAAAGTCGTTTATATAGTCGATTATGTTTCTTCCGATAGAAATTTAAAAAAATTTAAAGTCGGCTTGAATTTCACAAATTTGCCAACAACTCTTGATGAAAAAATTGGTAAAAAAATAAATCAATTATTAAGACAAATAGACTCCAATAAAGATTTTGAGAATTTTACGAAGTGAAACTTCTTTTTTTAATTTTATTAATCTCCTGTTCACACCTAAAAAAAATGGGTGCTCCCAAAGAAATCAAGAGAACCTATGTCTTCATTGATGTTTCGGGGAAGTATCAGTATACGAGGGAGCACAAACTCGTTAATCAGAAACTCGTGACGAGAACCCAGCTAAGTCTTGAGGTTGGCGAGACGAGTAAAGTGTTAGAAAAGAGTGTTACTGTTTCACAACTCGGTACAATTAAAAAAAGTGACATAAGATCCCTTGTCTTACGCCCCTTCGGTTCCGAA